>CAMLKS010000007.1 GCA_946480675.1 uncultured Bacteroidota bacterium | reverse complement strand
TTACCCGTACCCTGATATTTATGAAATGCAATGTTCATCTGTCAAAATTAAAACGCTTTTCTGTAGCGTGGCATATAGCGCTATACTGCTTATTTATTTCCCGGAAAATATTGCTCCGCACGCGAGTTCAGGTTCTGGCTGCTCGATCCGGTTGCTATGTATAATATAGAGCGCCATGCGGTATTTCTGCGCTCCCCGCGTATGTTACTATGCAGCAGTTCAAAATCGCCTACCATTTGTGCCGGCCTGTAAAAAAGTAGTGTAGCCCCCTGCTGATGGCGTGGCAGCACATTATAGGTCCATATTTCATAAGGCCTGGCGCCGGGTTCACTTTCTACGGTAATGCGCTCATTCGGTGCACCATATTTCAGGTATATCTCGCCACGTTCTGTTTCATACCCCGGTTTGCCCGTACCGCGAAACAGGTTGTTCACTTCCTTTACTTTTTCAGTATACGCATCCCATGCCTTTTTAGGGTCCTGGTTGTTGCGCGCTTTCCAGAAGTTATAAATGAAGTAGCGCATATAACTTTCATCCGGCTTATGGGCAAAATTGTTAATCGTATTCACCTCTATGGGTGTGCTGATGGGGCGTATCATTTTCAGTATCGCCTTCAGTTGCGGCACGGTAAACTTGGCTACAAAAGTGGTGCTGATATCCAGGTAGTTTACCTTTTCAAATACTACAGTGTCAGACTCGTCATTACTGCCCGCCTTTTTATCATTCACCCGCTGAAAAAAAGCGCTGCTGCTGGCAAGTACTTCCTGTGTCCTGTCTTGCAATACAATGTTCAGGTAATAATTGCCCGATGGCAGGTCGCTGATGTTGAATTTACCGGATACAGGATGCACTGCTGCACTTTTAAGTGTATCCGTTGCAGACATTTTAAAACCCGCCTCCTGCAGTGGCCTGCGCGATATATAGGTTTTCTGTATCAGCAGCGTGCTATCGGGTAAGGTATTACTGTCATACAGCTCACTATAGAAAAACAGCGTATTGCGGCCGTTATCTATAAAGTTGGCGCACAGGGGTATTTGTTGCCTGTTATTCTTGCTGAATACGGTCTGCGCGTCAGAATTAAAAACAGTATCCAGCAATTGCACTTCACTATACATGGGCTTGCCCGATGGCGGCGTTACGTGCACCGTATCTACAGTATAAAACTGGCTGTTCGAATCTATTACTTCGGTCAGCTTCAGTTCCATCCACATTTTACCGGCCGGTAGCTTATAGCGTTGCAGTTCGGTAATGTTTTGTGCAAAGGCTTGCTGCTGGGTAGCTACAGGGTTGGTCTGCATAATATATTTGTCTTGCAGCACTACGCCGGCCTCATTCCTGAAGGTGATTTCGGTCTTTACCTTAGCTATCAATTGCCCCGGGTTTACTTCCATAAACAGCAAGCTGCCGGGCGCTATTTGCCAATACACTTCGGCGTAGGCACTGTAGCCGTTGTTGTCAGGCACATAAAACACTTTGTGCGATGCTACCACTTCTATCGCCCCTGCGCGAAAGAAGCAAAGCATACACAACAAACTAAGCCCGGGCCATCTCTTCATTTTTTGTATTTTTCGCAAATTACAGCAACATTTAGTTTTTGCAGGGCCACAGCGTCCATTTTATGATATTATTACCTAAGCATGGCGTTTATTGTTAGTTCTATTATCCCGTTTCCTAATATAGCATGGTGGTTGCAGGTATCCGGTGCCGATAAGGTATTATTCGACGGGGCCGAACATTTCGAGAAGATGAGCTACCGCAATAAATATTTTATTGCCGGCTCCAATGGCAGCATCCAGCTATCTATACCGCTGGAAAGCGGCCGCGAGCAGCGCACACCTATGAACGATGTAGTGATATATAACAAAGAACGCTGGCAAACCCGCCATTGGCGCACGCTGGTTTCTGTTTACAAACGCTCTCCTTATTTCGATCATTACGAGTATGAATTGCAACCTCTGTTCGAACAGCCCTACACGTCGCTTACAGCCTTCAACATGGCCACCATACACTGGCTGAAAAAGCAATTACACCTGCAGTTTGAAGAAGCTTTCACGGAAAGCTATATAAAGCATCATGATGCTGCTGCAGCCGACCTCCGCGATATAAAACCGGGTATAGAACGTAACCCTGTACAGGTGCCCGAACCATATTACCAGATGTTTGCTGACCGTGATGGTTTTGTGCCCAATCTCTCTATGCTCGATTTATTATGTACCGAAGGGCCATATGCTATGCAATGGCTAAGGGATAACCGCAGTATGGTGGAAAGCTGGATGGCGAAGAAAGGTTAATCGCCCTTGCGCATTTTCCATACACCGTACATGGCTTCCTGCACAATGCCTTTCGACATTTTCGACTGGCCTTCTTTACGGTCTATAAAGGTAATAGGTACTTCTTCTATTTTGAAGCCCAGCTTCCAGGCGCGGTATTTCATTTCTATCTGGAAGGCATAGCCTATGAATTGTACTTTATCCAGCGGTATCGTGCTCAGCACCTTGCGCGTATAGCATATAAAGCCTGCTGTAGGGTCTTTCACCGGCATCCAGGTAATGATGCGGGTATACAATGCGCCGCCTTTAGATATGAATATCCGGTCCCACGGCCAGTTTACTACTTTGCCGCCACGGGTGTAGCGGGAGCCTACTGCTACATCTGCACCATGCACACATGCCTGGTACAGGCGTATCAGGTCGTCAGGGTTGTGAGAAAAATCGGCATCCATCTCAAAGATGTATTCATAGCCTTTATTCAATCCCCATTTAAAACCTGCTATATAAGCAGTACCCAGCCCCAGTTTGCCGCTGCGTTCCAGCAGGTGCAGTTGTTCGGGGTACGATTGCTGTAATTTCTTTACGATTTGCGCTGTGCCGTCCGGAGATCCGTCATCCACTATCAGAATATGAAACCCACCTGCCAGTGACAGCACTTTCAGGATGATACGTTCAATATTCTCCTTTTCGTTATATGTTGGTATAATAACAAGTTTGTCCAAAACAGGGCAAATTATGAAAGGTCTAAAATAAACAAATTATGCATAAACGTTCGTTAAATAAACACTTATGCTTTCCCCGTCAGCTTCTTCAGCTTCATCTGGTTTAGTATTTCCGATATCTTCTGCTTCGTATGCAGGGAAAAATCAGCCTGCATCATCCAGTCGTAATATTGTGGCTCTCGGTTGAAAACGTCTTCCACGCGCTGCCCTTTATACTTACCGAAGTTGAATATCGGGTGGCCATCTTTCATCACCATCCGGCGCGCATAGTCCACCATCGGTTCGCCGCTGGTAAAGTCATGCAGTTGCTTCACTTCCAGGCCTAGGTCATTATACCTGTCCAGTTGTGCCTCCAGTATCTCGATGGTAGCCAGTGTATCGGCTTCTGCACTGTGCGCATTTTCCAGCAGCTTGTTGCAGTAAAATTTATATGCGGCAGCAAGCGTACGGGCTTCCATTTTAAAAAATATCTGCTGCACATCTATCATATGGCGGTCTGTAAAGTCTACATGTATATCTACACGCAGAAACTCTTCAGCCAGCATGGGTATGTCAAATTTATTAGAATTGTAGCCGGCCAGGTCGCAGCCTTTCATCCATTCGTATATATCATGGGCCACCATTTTAAATACCGGTGCATCTTTTACGTCTTCATCGCTGATGCCATGTATGGCGGTAGACGCTGGCGGTATGGGCATGCCGGGGTTCACACGTTTGGTCATGCTCATGCGTGTGCCGTCGGGCATCAGTTTTACCATGGCCAGGTCTATGATGCGGTCTTTTGCATGGTCGGTTCCGGTACTCTCAATATCAAAAAAGATGATGGGTTTCTTTAAGTTAAGCTGGGCCATTTATCTATGCTTTATCAATTTTGCTGCGAACATACGCCATTCCAGTCAATTCCGTCGAAAGTACCGGAGCTCATCAGCAGCAGGCACACGGGCTGTTCTGTTTTCAGCAGTTCTGAAACTGTTTTTTCTAGTGTGGTTTTGTTATCTATAGCTTGCAGGTCATTCCGGTCAAAATGTTGCTGCACAGTGGCTGTATCCAGGTTGGGCAGGCCTTTCAGTTGTAGCGCATGGTGGCTGAAGTACACAATGGCCGCATCTGCCGCATCCATACTGCCTTTATATTCACTCAAAAACTGTTCGTTCAGGCTGCTATACGTGTGCAACTCGAAACAGGCTATCAACTTGTGCTTCGGGTATCCCTCGCGTACGGCTTCCAGCGTGGCTTTCAGCTTCGATGGCGCATGCGCAAAGTCGCGGTAAGCCACCAGCCTGTCCGATGAGTATATCTTTTCCAGCCTGCGCGCCGCACCGCTAAAGTCGGCTATAGCTTTGTAGCAGTCTGCCTCGTTGATACCTAATTGTTTGCACACCGCTATCGCCCCCTGCATATTCAGCAGGTTGTGCCTGCCAAATACCGATACGGGTACGTTACCATGCGCTGTTTCCAGCACGGCAATGCCATCTTCGTAATGGAAGGCGGGCATGCTATATGGCTGTGCATCTAAATGCTGTGCCGATGTAGTGATCACATCGCTCACTTCGGGGTCTGTATCGTTATAAAATACCGGCGACCCCGCTGCTATGCCCTGCAGGTATTGTTCAAACTGGCTGCGGTATATCTCGTAAGTGGGAAATACATTGATATGGTCCCAGGCTATGCCACTCAGCACGCTGATGTGCGGGTGGTAAAAGAATATCTTGGGTTTCTTTTCAATAACGGACGCAGGGTATTCATCGCCCTCCAATACTATAATGGGGGCATCGCTCAATCGTACCGATTGGTCGAACCCTGCTACTTTAGCACCCACCATATAGTCGAAGTCTACTCCCTGGTGGCGCAGTATGTGCATCACCATGGATGTGATGGTGGTCTTTCCATGGCTGCCGGCTATCACTACACGCTTTTTCTCCTTACTCACTTCATATATATATTCCGGGAAGGAGTAGATAGGTATGCCCAGTTTCTGCGCTGCCAGCAGTTCCGGGTTATCGGCTTTGGCATGCATGCCCAATACTATGGCATCCAGCTTATTAGTTATTTTTTCAGGAAACCAGCCATAGGCTTCCGGCAAAATGCCCGCTGCTGCCAGGTTGCTTTTGGCAGGGTCATTTATTTCATCGTCGCTGCCCGTTACTACATTTCCCTGTTTTTTTAGTGCCAGGGCCAGCTGGTGCATCACCGCACCGCCCACGGCAATAAAGTGTATATACTTCATTAAATTTTGTTATCTTCGTACAAATGTAAAATACCCTTTTAAACTATTTTTTCAAGTTTCATTGATTATGCAACATTTTTCTAAGATTCGTCGTGTAGTTCCGGTAATTGCGGTTATAGCTTTGGCGTTGTTGGCTTCCTGCAATAGCTCCAGCAGGAAGTATGGTTGCCCTAACAAGTTGCAGGCTTCCGTTTCTTTGCGCTAATTTTCTTTAGGTTTTATACAATGCAAAGGTTGACAGGTTTATGGCTTGTCAACCTATTGTTGTTTTAGTAGGGAGCATAGGTAGCTAACATTCAAGGCATTAAAAAGGACGGTATCAAACCGTCCTTTTTTAATATCGTATATCCCTGTTCTACAGGAAAGAATAACCTAAGTGCAGTTGAATAGTTCTCGTTTTCCATGAGCTGGAAATAGAAGAGGCATTCATGTCTGAAAGGCCGATGATATAACGTGCACCGGCACGCAGGCCCATTGGAAGGTTGGCTTGCAGCCCCAGTACGCCCGATACATCGCCCGATTTAAAGATGCTCTTCGTATCCTTCAGCAGGTTGTCTTTATCGTTGATATTCAGCACGCCGCTATATTGCGGGCCCACCTGGAACCATACAGGCCCTGCTATTTTTACATTCAATAGTATCGGTATGTTCAGGTAGCTTACAGCAAAGTTGCCTTCTTTAGCAGAGTCTGCAGCACTGTTAAACATTGCCTCACGGCCTTTGTAAAACTCCACGCCTTTACCTGTATATTTTACAGAACTGAACAGCGCCTCACCGGTTACACCTAAGCGCTTCCAGCTAACACCGCCAAACAAACCGGCCACAATACCGGGCTTATAACCATTCTTCCATACATCGCCATCCAGCGTAGCAAAGTTGGCCCCTACTTTTATACCCAGGTCCACTTTCGTTGGCAGTACTTTGGTTACGGGGTTTTGCGCCCACAGCACCATTGGCATCACCAATGCAATTGCTATAATTAATAAACCGATGCGTTTCATGTTATTCATATTATCTTTCTTTCGGATTAAATTTATTCTGATGCGCAAATTTATTAAAATTCTATTAAAACTTTAACAAAAACGCGTTTACATCAAATTTGTTGTTCTTCGATGACAATAAATTTTGCCTCCAATGGCTTTATTGCCTTATATATGGCATCAAAAAAATCATTCCCCTGCGCCGCATAGTAGCCCGAAAAATTATCGGTGCGCTCCTGCAGCCTATTCCCGGGGAAGATGCTGGCTTTCAACGTATATATTTTTTGTAGTTGCTCCTGCATTTTCCTCTTTTCGGCCCGCAGCATTTTCTTTTCCAGCACCTGTAGTTGGTAGCGCACTTTGGCCAGCACTGCATCTGCCGATGAGCGCAGGGTGGGGTCCAGTACTTGCGCCTTCTCTTTCAGTTGGGTAATGATACCTTCCATGGCTGCCGTTTCCTCCGTAGTATGCCAGTTGTCATTGCCATTGCGGGTCAGGTACTCGCGCACCAGCGCCACTTCCGACCGGAATACATCACCTACGCTAAAGCCCAGTTGCCTGCGGTGCTTACCCTGGTAGGCATTTATCCATTGCACCGATTGGCGTTGCAGTATCACGGGGTAAAATACTTTATAGGCTTCAAACAGTGGTTTCAGTTCCAGCCAATACGCCACTTCTGCACCACCACCTATAAAAGCCACATTGGGCAATATACTTTCCTGGAAGATGCCACGCAGTATTACATTGGGGCTAAACCTTTCGGGGTGTGCTGTCAGCTCTGCCAGCATCTCTTCTTCCGTCCATGCTATGTCGGTATTCAGCACTATCCATTTGCCACCGCGTTTTTCAATACGCTCACGCAGGTTGTCCTTCAGGTAAAACAGGTTGATGAGCCTGGGGTGTGCTTGTGCCCTGTAGTATTCTTCTATATTTTCTATCTGCTCCGATACCAGTCCGTATGCTAGGTGGTTTTGCAGGTCGTCCTGCAGCACGGGCAGTATCGCTTGTTTAAAGGCAGCCTCATCGGGGTCCAGCACCACCAGCCCGTACCTGCCAAAGAGCATATGCACCAGGTACTGCGTAGCAGCCCCTACGGTCTTGTGTTTCAGGTAAGCATTAGTAACTATTTCCTTCAGTTCATCCGCATGTTTGCCCGGCGGCCCCAGCAGCCTGAAGAATTCATCCAGCACCGGTTTCAGGCTCTTGGTATCCATACGCCCTACAGCGCCCGTTTGCCCGTTGGCAGCCCATACAAATTTGCGGTCGGCATACTTAAAGGTGCCCAGCTCTTCGAGGTCATTATCCTCGCTGCCCATATAGTACACCGGCACAAAGTGTTTATCGCTATGCTGCGCATTCAGCTCATCGGCCAGCTTTATGGCATGCAGTATCTTATATATAAAATACAGGTAGCCCGTCATCAGGTTGGGCTGGTGCGCAGTACATATGGTGTAGGTATTATCGTTGGCAAGGGCAGCTATGTTAGCTGTCACTTTATCGTTGGCGGGCAGGGCAGCATATTGCTTTTGCAGGGTGCTTACCAGTGTCTGCCGGTTTACCGGGTATTGGCCCCGGTCGGCTATCGCCTGCTGCAGGCCGGCCGCATCGGGTGTGTATTTATAAAAGTCTTTAGTAGTGGGTGCGTTGCCTATATAATCAAGTACCAGGTCAGAGAAATAACCCGTTTCGCTATATGGCAGGTAAGTACAGTCAATATCCACTTATCTGATATTTAGTGTAGCGAAGGTAAGGGTAGTGTTTTATAGTTGAGTTATGCAGTGATAGGGATTTTTGATTGATGAGAAAAAACTAACTTCGTAAGATAAGTATTGTACATGCATTTGCAATTTATATCAGACGCGTCGGGGAAAACAACAGGTGTATTCATACCTATTGAAGAGTGGAATGCATTGAAGGCAAAATATAAAGGCATAGAAGACAGTATGGATATCCCCGAATGGCATAAGGATATCGTTTCAGAACGTAATGAAGCGTACCGCAAAAATCCCGGCCAGGCGCAAGGCTTCGACGATGCAATGGATGAAATCGAAAAGGATCTTTAATGTATCGTACTGTTATTTTGCCTGCAGCCAGGCGCGATATACAGGAGGCTGCAAAATGGTACAATACACAATTGGATGGTTTGGGTAAACGGTTTGCACAGAATGTGCGAAATAAGGTTGCGGCCATCAGGCAAAATCCATTCGCATTTACCATAAGATATCAGGACACAAGGGTGGCGGTGTTGGATGTGTTCCCATTTCTTATTCACTATTTTATTGAAGAGACGGATAAGCGAATTGTAATCTCCGCCGTATTACATACTTCAAGAAATCCGGCTAATGCATATGAGTAAATCATTTTCGGATTCATATTACATTTGAACATCCTATGCAATCCAATAGCATCAAAAACTGGTCGGAAGACGAACGCCCGCGCGAGAAAATGCAGCTGAAAGGCCCGGCATCCCTATCAGATGCCGAACTGCTGGCCATCCTCATTTCCAGTGGCACCAAAGAAAAGTCTGCGCTCGACCTGGCGCGTGATATCCTGGCACTGGCGCATAACAACCTGCACGAGCTGGGCCGGCTGGGTTTAATGGAGCTACAAAAGACTAAGGGCATCGGCGAGGCACGCGCCATTACCATAGCTGCCGCACTGGAACTGGGCCGCCGCAGGCAGTTGGGCGAGGGGCTGCAACGCCCCACTATCACGCAAAGCGCCGATGCCGCAGAGATAGCCATACCCCTGTTGCGGGACTTATCGCATGAAGTATTCTGCGTCCTCTATCTCAACCAGGCCAATCGTGTCATCCGCCATGAAATAATTAGCAGCGGCGGGCTCACCGGTACGGTGGCCGATATCCGCATCATCCTGAAAAATGCACTGTTGCATAATGCCAATAAGCTCATCATTGCCCACAACCATCCATCCGGCAACCTGCAGCCCAGCGCTGCCGATAAAGAGCTGACACGCAAGCTGAAAGAAGCGGGCGAAAGCATGGATATTAAGCTTTTAGATCATCTGATAGTGGCGGAAACAAATTACCTCAGCATGGCAGATGAAGGCATAATATAGTGGGCTAATATTGCTATATTGCACTGCTCATAAACAATTGATATAAATAAAATTGCCATCTATAGATAAGCCATGTTAAAAATAGGTGTTTTCGGTGCAGGCCATCTTGGCAAAATACATATACAACAGTGGAAGGAAATACCCGGTATCGAACTGGTTGGTTTTTACGACCCCGATGATACCAACGCCGCATCTGCTATTGCCCAGTACAATGTTACCCGTTTTACGGATGTTGACGAGCTGATAAAGGCAGCCGATGCTTTTGATATCGTATCCACCACTACTACCCATTACCCTATAGCCCGCAAATGCTTGCTGAACGGTAAGCACGTATTTATAGAAAAACCCCTCGCCAATACTCTGGACGAAGCGCGTGAACTGGTGAAGCTGGTGAACGAAGCCAATGTAAAATGCCAGGTAGGCCACGTAGAGCGTTATAATCCTGCATTCCTGGCGCTGGGCGATGAAACGCTGCAGCCTATGTTTATAGAGGCACACAGGCTGGCACAGTTCAATCCCCGTGGTACCGATGTATCTGTGATACTCGACCTGATGATACATGACATTGATATTGTGATGCACCTGGTGAAATCGCCCGTGCGCCGCATATCTGCCAGTGGCGTATCTGTTATCAGTGAAACGGCCGATATTGCCAATGCCCGCATTGAGTTTGATAACGGTTGCGTAGCCAATCTTACTGCCAGCCGCATATCGCTGAAAAAAATGCGTAAGCTGCGCCTCTTCCAGCGCGATGCATATATCAGTATCGATTTCCTCGACAAGAAAACAGAGATCGTACGCCTGAAGGAACCGGGCATGAGTAAAGGTATGTTCGACTTCCCGGTCGATTTACCAAGTGGCGATACCAAGATCATTTCTATGAATATGCCCGAGGTAACACCATCCAATGCCATTCGCAGCGAACTGGCAGAATTTGCAGAGGCCATCAAAAATGACAATAGTGTGAGAGTGAGTGTGTATGATGGCTACAATGCTATGGATGTAGCACACCAGGTGCTCAAAAAAATGAGCCTTCACAACGAATTGCATAATGTTTAGCACAATTATTGCGTATTGATTATACGGTTACACTGATAGTTTAATAATGAGAATACTTACTTCTGTGGCGGCAGTATTGGCTTGCTGCCTTTGGCAAAGCTGCGATATCATCAATCCTGCTGAAACGGTACCTACCTATGTGCAGATAGATTCATTTGTTATGACAACAGATAATCCTACCGCTACAGGCACTGTCAATCAGAAAATACTCACGGCCTGGATATATTTTAATAACAGCCCATTGGGGGTCTATAATATCCCCGGCCGCATTCCTATACCTACCGATAAGCCCGGCACAGTGCAGATCGGTGCAGGCATTACTTTCAATGGTTTAGGCGATTACCAGATACTCTATCCGTTCTTTACATTCGATACCATGTATCTGCAGCCCAGCCCGGGAAAAATAGTCAACTACACGCCTAAAATAAAATATACAGAAGCAACTACGTTTCCATGGAAGGAAGACTTTGAAACAGGTAATACTTTTATCAAAGTAAATTCAGATAATACGGAAGATACTTCTATCGTACGTACAGCCGATAAAGCGAAGGTATTTGAAGGAGGGGGCGCAGGTTATATCGTACTGGATAGCAAGCATCCTTCATCTCAGAATATCAATAACACGAACATTGCTATTAAAGCAGGGGACGCATACCTGGAGATAAATTATAAATGCAATACGCCTTTTGAGATCGGCTTGCAAACTACCAAGAACGGTACCCTGGTGTATGAATATATTGCTGGCGTGAAGCCTAATGAAAATTGGAATAAGTTTTATGTAAGCCTGCAAAAATTTATAGGAACTTATAACACCAATGCTTACAGGGTAATGATAAAGACAAACCTGCAGGTAGGCCAGTCTGATGGGTACGTATTGTTAGATAACATGAAAGTGGTTTCCTATTAGCAACGGCTATGCTTACCCCTGAAAAGAAAAAAGCTATCCGTCAACTTCTTGTATTCGATTACATAACGGCGGCAGTGTCCTGGGTCATCTTCTGGGCATACCGCCATACATTGCTCGATAATACCGGCTTCTTCACTACGCTGGAAACTATGAAGCCGCGCGATTATCTTGCAGCTTTCATTTGGGTGCCGGGTGGTTGGTTATTGCTATACCTGTTGTCAGGCACATACTTCGACCTGTATCGCAAATCGAGGCTCAACGAAATAAACCGTACCCTTATATCCTGCATACTGGGCAGCATTTTTATATCGCTGTTCATCTTTGCCAACGATGCTAAAGATTATTCCTACTTCATACGTATGACAGGGCGCTACCTGCTCATACATACGGCTATTACCCTTACGGTGCGCATGCTATTGCTCAATAGGGTGAAGTATAATATCATCCGCGGCAAGGTAGGCTTTAATACACTCATTATCGGTGGCAACCAGAAGGCTATTGATATTTACAAACAAATGAAGGATAGCCCCAAAGCATTGGGTAACATCTTCAAGGGCTTCATCTATTCCAATAAAGAGGCGAGCAATGGTATGAGCAAATACCTGCCACAATTGGGCCACCTTTCAGAATTGGAAGCCATCATAGACAACCACGAGATAGAAGAAGTAGTAGTAGCTGTAGATTCATCAGAGCACCACTTGCTCGAGAATATACTTACCCGCCTTAGTTATCGCCCGGTGGTAGTAAAGGTATTGCCCGACTTGTATGATATCATATCCGGCTCGGTAAAGACCAGCAATGTATATGATGCTGTGCTCATCCACATACACCCCGACCTGATGCCCGACTGGCAAAGGGTATGTAAAAGAACGATTGATATTGTTGCATCCCTTTTTGCTCTGATCATACTGTCGCCTGTATATCTCTTTGCAGCTATCAAGGTGATGCTGTCTTCGCAAGGGCCTATCATCTATAAGCAGCAGCGCATAGGGCTGTTCGGCAGGCCATTCTACATCTACAAGTTCCGCTCTATGTATACCGATGCGGAGAAAGGTGGCCCTGCACTATCCAGCAAAGATGATAGCCGTATAACACCCTGGGGCCGTGTGATGCGCAAATGGCGTATAGATGAGCTGCCGCAGTTTGTGAACATACTGAAAGGTGATATGTCACTCGTTGGGCCAAGGCCGGAGCGCAAGCACTTTATTGACATCATCAGCAGCACCCATCCGCATTATAAGTACCTGCATAAAGTAAAGCCGGGCCTTACATCGTGGGGCATGGTACAGTTTGGCTATGCCGAAAATGTAAGCGAGATGATGGAACGTATGAAGTACGACCTGCTGTATATAGAGAACTGCTCCCTCGCGCTCGACCTGAAAATTATGCTCTATACCTTAATGGTAATTTTCCAGGGTCGTGGGAAATAGCATGCCGTTGTTCACATTCAGGTATTCAATAGCCTCGCCCACTACAAAGAAACTACCCGTTATCAATACCGCATCGTGCTGGCTGATGGCCAGCTTAGCGGCTGCAATAGCCTCTGCTACCGTTGGGTATATATTTCCTTCCAGCCCATGAACTCCTGCTATCTTCTTCAGTTCCGATGCCGGTAAAGCCCTTGGTATGCCTGCATTGCAGAAGTAGTAGATATTGTCTTTAGGAAACAGCGACAAGGCTTCATTCACATCTTTATCCTTTACAAAGCCTACTATGATGTGTTTGCTTTGTGCCGATACCTTGCCCCATTGCTGCATTACTTCTTTGATGCCTGCAGGGTTGTGGGCTACATCGGCCACCATGAGCGGGGTATCCTGCAGTACATCCCAGCGGCCATGCAGGCCGGTCAGTTTCTTGGTTCTGCTGAGTGCGTGCTGCACTACTGAGAATGGTATCTGTATGCCCTGTGCCGCCTGGAGTATATCTATAGCAGCCAATACGGTCTTGATATTGTGATATTGATAATTGCCCGGCAGGTCGGTAGTAATGTCCTGCATCTGGCGCATGGCGCGGTTCACGGCCTTGTAGTATTGATGTTTTACATCTTCGCGGGTCTTTACAAGGTCCCACATTGCATCGGCATAATACACGGTGCTTTGTTTGTGCACAGCATGTTCAAAGAACACGCGTTCTGTTTCTGCATGTTGCTGACCTATTACCACAGGCACTTTTGTTTTAATGATGCCTGCTTTTTCACCGGCTATCTCTGCCAGTGTATCGCCTAGTATGTCTGTATGGTCGTAGCTGATGTTGGTGATGACAGATAATACCGGTGTTATCACATTGGTACTATCCAGCCTGCCACCGAGGCCTGTTTCTATAATGGCATATTCCACCTCGTGTTCTGCAAAAGCAGCAAATGCCATAGCTACCGTGATCTCGAAAAAAGATGGGTACAGTGTTTCAATAGTGGGCTTGTTTTGCGCTACAAAATCCACCACCCATTCTTTACTTACCGGCTTGCCATTGATGCGGATACGCTCTCTGAAATCTACGAGGTGGGGTGATGTATATAACCCTACTTTATAACCGGCCTCCTGCAATATAGCTGCCAGCATATGGCTGACACTGCCCTTGCCATTGGTGCCTGCTACATGTATCGATTTGAACTTCTCCTGCGGGTTGCCCAGCTTCTCACAAAAGGCTAATGTATTTGTGAGGTCTTTCGTCATGGCAGTGCGGCCTATTTTAGAGAACATAGGCGACTGTTCATAGAGATAGTGGAGCGTCTTTTCGTAAGCCGGGGAGTCCATCTGTTTTGCTTAAGAGCGTGTTTTGAATACAAAGGTGACATCGCCAAACTGTTCCTCAGGGGCATCGTCACTTTTGTTGAACTTTATCTTATCTACCTTTCTCAGGGCTATGGCACGTATCTCTGCATTGCTGGCAGATTTTACCTGTTTGTTCACAATAGCGCCTGCTTTATTTACCGTTATGCGTATCACCACGCGGCCACCTTCACGAAAGTCGGCATCGGGTGGTGGAAAAGCTATGATGTTGCGGCCGGACAGGTTGTGGCTGATGCCGCCTGTGCCCCTGCCGGGTGTGCCTGTATAATTACTGGCACCGGGTGTACCGCCGGGTACGCCACGGTCGCCGGGGCCTTGTGTATTACCTTCACCGGTACCGGGCCTGTTCTCGCTGGCGCTGTTGCCTCCACGGCCTGTGCCGCCTGCATATACATAGCGGGGGCGTTGTGGTTGCGGGCGCTGCGTGGTATTGGTAGTAGGGCGCGGCTGTGTATTGCGCACGTTGGTAGGCCTTTCAGCGGGCTTATCTGTACGTACCGGTTTGGGTTTATCACTGGTGCGGATGGCAGGTGCATCATTATCATTGGCAGATGCAATGTCCTGCTTCACACCTTCATCCTTTACGTGCGATGGTACTTCTTTCACCGTAGCTTCAGGTGCAGGGTCTTCCATATCCATAGGCTGGTCGGTGCCGCTACCGTTATCGCTAGTGCCCAGGTTCACTTCCATACCCAGTTCCTGCACGGGTGTTTCATTGGCAGGCGCCGAGTACTTTACCAGCAGGAACAATAGCAGCAATACTACATGCACCCCGGCGGTCCATGCGGTAGCTTTTATATTGATTCCCTTTGTTTCGTTCTCCTTCATCTGCTCTAAAATAAAGAAACTAATGCAAGAATACTGTTAATGTGCGAAATCGGTATCGTAGTTGCGCATGCGCTCTATCGGCGGGTTGTAGTAGCCATATTTCAGGTTGGGAAACTCCTCCTGTATCAGCTCCATCATCTGCTTGATACCCATGCATTCGCCTGTATCGGTAACGCCTATCTTACCCAGGTACCAATCGGGGTCGATATTGAAATTGCGCCACTGTATCATGCTGATATCTGTATAGCGAATGAATTCGCGCAGGGCTTCATACTCTTCTATACTGTCCGTCATGCCGGGAAATACGAAATAGTTGATAGATGCCCAGCCACCGCTCTGGCGAACGATGCGCGCGCTTTCGCGGATGTCTTCAAACTTATAATTGTTTGGCAGGTAGTAGCGGTTATATATCTCCGGGCGAACCGAGTTGAGGCTCACGCGGATGCTGTCCAGCCCTACTTCTACCAGTTTCTTCACCGCATCGGGCTTACTGCCGTTTGTATTGATATTAATGCTTCCTTTAGGCGTATGCTTGCGTATCTCTATGATCGACTCACGGATGGTTTCCCACATCAGCAAAGGTTCGCCCTCGCAACCCTGGCCGAAGCTAACGATAGGGTAAGGTGCGGTTTCCAAATGCGGAACGGTGTATTCTACTATCTCTGCAGCCGTTGGCTTGAATGTTAACCTATCCTGCGAAGAGCCTATCTCTTCCGTTTCCGGCTGGAAGGAAATGCAACCAATGCAATTGGCATTACATGCGGGTGAAGAAGGTATAGGGCATTCCCAACGCCCCATGAAATAGTTGCGTGCAGCAGGGCAATGGTAGGTGAGTGCGCAGTTGTTGGCGATGTGGGCTACCAGCCTGTTGTGCGGGTATGCCTGCAGCATAGCCTCTACACCTTGCTTCACGGTTTCATCATTATACCCACTGCATTCCTGGCGTATATCGCGCTCTATGCGCGTAGCGGTAACGTAGAACTTATTATCGAACCAGCCTACTGCCGTATAGCAGAAGAGTGGCAATGTTTGTGCATCGGGTATGGCTTCGAAAGCAGCTAAGTAAAAACCGGTATGTGCCGGTGGTATGAAGGCAGCTACCGCCCAGCCTTTTTCGCATAGGCGCATTTCACCTGTCTTTACATCGATACCTATGCCACGGCGGTCGGGCAATTCATATAAAGAACCACCATCAGGTAGTTCTATCCATGCATCTTCTTCTACCGGCATGGCATCCCAGCCGGTACGACCTATTGCATACAGCGTCGTATCTTCAAATATGTTTCCCTTCCCGTCAGAGTACAGCAAATAAGGTGTCATGTTATAAATCTGAAGTTCTAAAATCTAAAACCTAAATATTTTCAAATCACTTGCCCTCTCTGCTACCTAATGAGGTAACTTTGAGAGCGGACTGTATTACCAGTCGCTTTTATCGCGTTTATCTTTTTCCAGGTCTATCTGGCGGATGCAATACACATCGAATAACTCTTTCTCGAAATTGACATTACCTACCGTCCATTGATACATACGATTGTCGTAGCAATTGACCGTAAGTGTACCAAAGCGGAATACCACATGTGCTACTTCCTTCCAATCGAGAAAGCGGCGGCGTGAAGTAACCGGAGGCTTGATGCCTGTTTTATCTACATGTATGATCAATGGTATATTGTTCATACGTTCCCAATAAATAGCAAAGATGATGGTAACTGCCAGCAAACCGAAAATAATAGCCGGTGTAGCATAGTTGTTGATAAGTGCGAACACGGTAAGTGCCAGCATCAGGATGAGTTCCAGCACCCGCAACAGTATATTGTTCACCATATTGCCCACCAGCCATTTATTACGCAGCGTAACCAACAATATCAATGCCAGGCTGACAGCAAATAGTGCGATACCGAATGCCTGTCCGTAATACAATACATTTCGGTATTTGAGTGCCTTATCAACAGGCAGGTGCGATACGGCATAATAGCTTACCATCACCACCGATGCGGTAACGATAAGCACCAGTGCTACAAACAGGTGCAGCGCTGTTACCTGGTGTGGTTTTACCCTTTTTTCTGTTAATGGCAGTTCAAATTCCATATATAGATAAATGCTAAGCTCTAAATCCTAAATTCTAATATCTAAATTCTAAATGTTACGGTTTAAAATTAGTTAGTGGCCGGAGGGGTATCGCCGCCGGGTAGTTTTACATCGAAATCTTTTAATGTTTTGGTGGCATCGCCCTGCAGCAGCAGTTTGCCTCCGGCGGCCATATGGCGCAGGCGGTAGCCCAGGTAGGTATCGCCCGTAGGTACATTGTACTTACTAATAGCCTGGTTGACCACTTTATGTGCCTTCTGAAACTGTTGTGAGCAGAAGCTGGTGAGGATATTGTCATAATGGTCCTCTGCACGGGCTGCTATCTTTTTGCCACCTTCGTGGGTGCGGATAGGAGCATTTTCCTGTTCCATTTTGTTCCATTCTTCACCATCAATTTCCAGTTCGGCAGGAGTTACCAGGCGGGCCAGGCGGCGTGCCTTTACCAATTCCTTCGGTTGTATATCGCTGATATTCTTGGGGAAGAAGACCTTGCCATTTTCATCGAGGAAAGGCAGCCCGGCAATATTCACCAAATAGAAACGACCCATATGCTTGCCCAGGTAGGGCAGCATCCAGTGGTAGGCCATTACATCGGCCGGCCAGGGGGCCATCCACAGCCATGCCTGCACATCGGGGTTTTGAAACATCTGCTTTGAAACCTCCAGCAGGCGTTCCATATCATCTACTTCCACCTGCTTATCGGCACCCATTACCTCTTGCCAAAAGGCCGTGCGCAAAGCGCTGAAGCCGCTACCGGCTTCTTTCTTCAACGGCCCGACATGCAGTATATCCTTTAGCACAATAACTTCCCCCTGCAAAGAAGGTTCGAGCTGAATAGCTTCCTGCAAGGGTTGGGCTGCCATATCGCCCACTACAAAATGGTAGATCATAGGTGCAAAAATAGCCACGATTTATGGATTTTCCCCCCAACCCCACTAAAGGGGGCTTTCTTTGTGCCTGTAGGGGTGTTGGTACCCTTATCTGGGTGGGTGTTTTGTTTGTATTTATGCGCGCAATGATCTATTACTAAAGGATTGCGGCTGTTTTTTGAGCAGTTCGCGGGCTGTGATAAGCGGCTGCAAAACCAATTGCTGCTGGCGGGGCGATAGCTTTTCAAATGCCGTGCGCCTGATAGCGAGGGCATCCAGCGGCAGACGGCGCAGGTTGGCATCGAGCGAGAGGTATAGCTGCCAGCGCTCGCTACCCTGTTTGGAGACAGTTGTGGCAGGTGCATCACTACTGTATACCTGCACGGCATGTGCGGGCAGGTAATCGAGCACGGGGCGTTCGGGTTGTGCTGCCGCGGCAGGCGGCAGCTTGGCAGGTGCTTCCGCAGGTGGTGATGGGTGGGTAGGTATAGCGGGCGCCTGCGTTGCCACAGGCAGGGGTGGTGCTATAACAGGTTTGGGTTTGGCAACAGGTGGTGCGGGCTCCTTATACTTACCGGCGGCCAGCTTGCAGTCGAGCTCGATAGCGCGTAGCAATGCCGATGGTGTGATATCATTCTCTACAGCGTGCAAAGTATCTTTCAGTTTGATATGTTTTACCTGCTTCCACTGGCCGCGTATCATGCGGGCGAGAATGAGGCGCTTTTCGTGCAGGCTCACCATTTGTGCGGCTTCTTTTTCGGCCGCCTGCCGTATGTGCTGTTGTAATTGCGCCTCTGCACGCTGCTGTACTTCTGCCAGCTTTTCGGCAATGGCAGGGTACCGCAAGAGCCTGTTGGCGGCTGTGCGCATGGCCTCGCCGGATGCGGTGGGGTAGGCTGCCTGATAAGCGCGTAGCTTATCGCCATGGCTTAGCATTTCGATAAGGAAAGTTTGATGAGCGGGTTTCATAAGGACAGGTTTTATTATAGCAAAAATACTACTTTTTACGATTTTTATTTTATTAAATATTTTTTGCTTTGTTTGTTTTTAAATAGTATATTTATCTACCTTTTTGAAAACGCCATATACCATTATATAAAACACCAAACTATGAAAACAACCATCTTTATAACACAACGCAAGCTGCCTTAATACCATCCGTGCAGTATACTTCCCGAACCGTTTTTA
>CAMLKS010000006.1 GCA_946480675.1 uncultured Bacteroidota bacterium | reverse complement strand
TGTCATGGGTAGAGGCGATAAACGCACTAAACGCGGTAAAATATCAATGGGCAGCTTCGGTAAAATCCGTCCTGCTAAGATCGCGAAAAAGGCAGCTGTTAAAACTGAAAAGAAAGCATAATAGCTGTTACACATTATTCAATGCCCCGCAAAGCCGGGGTATTGTTGTTTTAGGCCTTTTTGTAAACAATGTGTTATTGAGTACCGGCGCGGTATTGATTATCTCACAATTCCTATAAGTTTGCGCAGCTAAAATAAAATTATGGCTCCTTTTCATACTAAAGACATTGGCAATAGCAGCTTCCTGGTAACAGGTGGCGCGGGTTTCATCGGTTCGCATATAGTGGAGTACCTATTAAAACATGGTGCGGGTAAAGTGCGCGTGCTGGATAACTTGTCTACCGGTTTTCAAAAGAACCTGGACCTGTTTAAAAGCTATGAAAACTTTGAATTCATAGAAGGAGATATCAGGGATTATGCTACCTGCCAGAAGGCTTGCGAGGGTATCGACTATGTATCGCACCAGGCAGCGCTGGGTTCTGTGCCTCGCTCGGTAAAAGACCCGGTAACCAGTAATGAAGTGAATGTAAGTGGTTTTGTAAATGTGATAACAGCTGCGAAAAACAGCGGTGTGAAGACCTTTGTGTATGCGTCCTCATCTTCTATATATGGCGATGAGCCAAACCTGCCAAAGGTAGAAGAACGTGTAGGCAACCCGCTTTCTCCTTATGCGGTTACCAAGAAAACCAATGAATTATATGCCAATGTGTTTCATGACCTGTATAACATGAACGTAGTTGGGCTAAGGTATTTCAATGTATTCGGCCCAAGGCAAGACCCCGATGGCCCATATGCTGCGGTAATACCCTTGTTTGTGAGTGGTATTATCAACCAGACCCCGGTATATATAAATGGTGATGGTGAACAAACCCGCGATTTTACGTTTGTAGATAATGCTGTGCAGGCCAATGTACGTGGTATGCTTACCGATAACGGTGTTGCATTTGGTGAAGCATATAATGTAGCAGTAGGTGAGAACTTCTCTGTAAACTTTTTATACAACGCCATCCGCGAAATGCTGGGCTTGCAGCATGAGGCTACTTACCGCGACCCGCGCGAGGGCGATATACGCAATTCATTGGCCGACATCAGCAAGGCGAAAAACCTGCTGGGCTATGAGCCTACACAACGTTTTATAGAAGGCCTGAAACAAACAGTAACCTTCTTTAAAGAAATGTATAGCTAAGGCTAAATGCTATCTTCCAGATTGGTAGGCAATGGGCGACTGAATCTATTGCGGTAATCAACGCCTTTCTGGTCGAGCAGCCTGTAATAGTAGGCACTCATATCATGTACCAATCGCTGATAAGAGAATTTACTCTGTACAAAGTTGCGGCCCTGTGCACCGAAGTAAGCCCGCTGTTCTGCATTGTTGATGAGTTTCAATAGTGCAGCAGCAAACAGGTCGGCTTCATCGGGTTCTGTAATATAGCCGCAGAGGTTATCTGTCACTACATCGGCTACACCACCCACATTCGTAGATACTACAGGGCGGGCAGCGGCCTGCGCTTCAATAAGTGATACAGGTGTGCCTTCATTGTGCGAGGTAAGGGCTACTATATCCAGTCCCGCTAATACTACATCCATATCCGTTTGCCAGGAGGTGCATATAGCCGTAGCATCGCGTTTGTCTTCAGGATAATATGCATAATCGATGCCGGCCGCTTTAAACGCTGCTTCCATTTGCGGGCGCATATCACCATCGCCTATTATTACAAACTTCACCCGTTGTGTAGTTTGTGCCAATACCTTTTGTGCAGCAGCTACAAACAGGCTATGATTCTTTACAGGTACTACACGTCCAATGATGCCGATTGCTATCTCATCATCGTGCAGGTAATATTTACGCCTGAATTCTGCACGTTTGGCATCCTGGTATTGCTGAAACTTGTCCAGGTCGAGCCCCAGGGGGATGATCTGCATTTTTTCAGGCGGACATATTTTGTAGATATTGGTAAGCTCGTTTTTCTGTAACTCACTAATGGCGATGATGCCGGTAGAGCGTTTGGCGAGGTAGCGTTCTATATTGATGAAGGTATTAGTTTTCCATTTGCTGAAATAGCTATGGAAGACATGGCCGTGAAAGGTGTGTACAATAACGGGTACCTTGCAGGCATCGGCAGCCAGCCTGCCCAGCAGTCCTGATTTGGCAGCATGTGTGTGCACTATATCGGGCCTGAATTTTTCTATCAGCCGCTTTATTTTCCTGTAGGCTATGCCATCGTTCACAGGGCTTATCTGCCTTACCATTTCAGGTACAACTACAGGCGAAAGGCCAAGGTTGGCAGTAAGGTGGTCTGCATCCTGCTCGTGGTCGTCCTTGCCGCCTATTACCAGCATGGTTTCAAATTCAGGAGCCATGTATTTGGTAAGGTAAGTAGCATTGATGGCAGGGCCGCCTATTATCAACCTATTGAGTATGCGTAGAACACGGGGCATGGTAGCAGAATAACAGCGTTAAAATTACAACAGTATTATTATTGATTGAAGTATTTCTTCCACCAGTGCTGGAACACAATAAGCGCCCATATGGTAGCATGACTATCTTCAGGGCTGCTGCTGTGCAGCTTGCGTTTCAGGTTTTCTATGGCCGTTACATCAAATATGCCCTGCTGTTCTACAAATTGTTTGGATAACAGGTCATCATTTATCATGCCCCATAGCTCTTTCCTGAACCAATCGAGCAAGGGTATTTCAAAGCCGTGCTTTGGCCTGTTATATATTTCTTCGGGCAGCATAGGGCGGAAGGCATCCTGCACTATCTTCTTTTTCATGCCGGCATCTACCTTATATTCTACAGGTAATGCAAAGGCAAAGTCTACCACCTTGTGATCCAGGAAGGGGCTGCGCACCTCCAGGCTATTGGCCATACTCATCATATCTACCTTCACCAGCATATCGCTTACCAGTACCAAATTCATATCTGTAAGCAGTACTTCATTAAAATCATTACCCAAATGTTGTAGAATGTCTGCCCTTTCTTTTTGCATCAGGTTGGTATTTACCTGTTGCAAAGAAGCCGCTGTTAGTAGCTTGTTGACGTGCGATGGTGTATTGAAGGATGCCCAGCGCCAGTATCTGTCTTTTACAGAAAGATTGGCGCCCTCTGCAAAGCGGTGCAGTTGGCGGAAGAGATTCGTTATTTTATTATTGCGACTGCGGGGCAGGTTTTGCCATAAAGGCAACCCGGCCTTTACCATATTGTTCACCAGCGATGGCTGCCGCATCTTCCATTCTGCCGCATGCTTGTTGTATCCTCCAAACACTTCATCACCACCATCGCCGCTTAGTGCTACGGTTACGTGCTTACGTGTGTAATAGCACAGGATAAACTCCGGAATAGCAGATGAGTCTGCAAAAGGCTCATCCAGGTAATCGAGCACATCATTTACATGCGCTAAAAAGTCATTAGTACTTAATGAAAATACCGTGTGGTTTGTTTTATACTTATCGGCTACCAGTTTAGCGTACTTCGTTTCATCGAAGAACGGATTGTCTTTGTAGCCTATGGAAAAAGTATTCAGTTTATCGGTATAACGGCTTGCCAGCGCCACCACTACCGATGAATCGATACCACCACTAAGGAAAGCCCCCAGTGGCACATCGGCTATCATGCGTTCCTGCACAGATACATCCATGCGCTTCACCAACTCCTGCTGAGCACCCTCGTAGCTGTACTTATTGTAGCCTGCAGTATCTATCTTGATATCGTAATAAGGCTTAGATGTTTCAAAACCATTCTTACCATATATCGCATAATGTCCCGGCTGCAGCTTTGCTACGCCCTTCAGCATGCTTTGTGGCTGGGGTATGTAATTGAGCTGCAGGTATTGATGCAGTACGGTGTAATCCAGTTCGCGCGGAATGTTCCATTCCAGCAGTGCCTTCATTTCAGATGCAAAAGCTAGATGGTCGTCCGTAGCATGATAGAGCAGCGGTTTCTTGCCAAAGCGGTCGCGGGCCAGTATCATTTGCCCTGTAATGGTATCATAGAAAGAAAAGGCAAAAAAGCCGTATAGCCATTGTATGCTTTCTACACCATATTCTATCAACAGGTATAGCAGTATTTCGGTATCGGATGTGGTTTTTAAACCACCTATGCGCTCGATTGTTTTAGCAAGATAGGTGTCTGATAGTTGCTTGTAGTTAAATATCTCTCCGTTGAAGACCAGCACATACCTGCCTGTGGCATCGGTCATGGGTTGGGTAGCGCAAGAGGAAGTGTCAATGATAGACAGGCGGCGATGCCCAAGGGCTACAGACTCATTAACAAAAACATTTCCGCTGTCGGGGCCGCGTAAAAATAGTTTTTCTGTTGATTGTTCTATTTTTGCGAGATTAGCGGTTGCAGTTGTCTTAAAAGCGTAATAGCCGGTTATACCACACATGTAACGGATAGATGGTTGGACAAAGTTAATTGCCCGGATACGAAAAAATAATCAGATGCAATTTATAACATTACTTGACTATTTGTTGCTGCCCTTCTATTTAGTCATTATTTATCTTGTTGCATTTAAGATACGTGATACCCAATACCCTCCCGGCCATAGCTGGAGGCCATATTTCATCCCGGGGTTAACGGCTAAAATAGTGGGTGCCTTGCTTATTGGTATGGTATACCAATATTACTATGGCGGCGGTGGTGATACGGTCAATTATTTTCACCATGCGCAGATCATAAACAGCTCTTTCGGGGAATCGATAAGTAAATGGTTTGGACTGATACTGCATATACCGGAATGGTATGATGGCGAATATGCCGAATATATATCGCAGATGTGGTGGTACGATGCACATACCGAGTATATAGTTTGCTGCATCACCGCTTTGCTGGGTGTGTTTACTTTTACAACATACTTGCCTACGGCAGTAATACTGGGTACCATAGCTTATACAGGTATCTGGGCACTATTCAGAACCTTTGCCACCAAATATCCTTACTATACCAAGCAAATAGCCATTTCAGTGCTCTTCATCCCCAGCACCGTAATGTGGGGATCGGGTATTTTTAAAGATACCATTTGCATGTTCGGGCTGGGCTGGCTTACTTATGGGGCTTTCCGCGCTTTGATAAACCGTGATTTTCGCCCGGTTGTACTTATCATGACGGTGATAGGTTTTTACCTGGTGGCGAAGATCAAAGTATACATACTGCTGGCATTTGTACCAGCTCTAGCTTTATGGATATTGTTTACCTATTCTCATCGCATACGCAGCAGCGGAGGGAGGTTTGTAGTCAAATTGATGGTGTTTATAGTAGCAGGTGGCGGGTTTATGTTCTTTTCACAAAAATTTGCTTCATCGTTAGGTAAATACTCGCTGGAGAACGTAGCCAAAACATCTTATGTTACCAGTACTTATATCGCATCGGTATCGGGGGATGAAGGTTCTGCTTACGATCTGGGCACTATGGACCCGTCATTGACGGGGATGCTGAAGAAGTTTCCGGCAGCAGTGGTAGTATCTTTGTTCCGACCTTTTTTATGGGAAACCAGGAAAGTGATGCAATTGCTGAATGCCGTTGAAGCCACTTTATTCCTATGGGTAACCATAAAGGTTTTATTGACCCTTGGCTTCAAACGCACATGGCGTACCATTTCCAGCGATCCTACCATACAGTTCTGCCTCATCTTCGCTATTATCTTCGCCTTTGCCGTAGGTATATCTTCGGGCAACTTTGGTGCGCTATCGCGCTACCGCATACCTTGTCTGCCATTTTATGCCATGGCTATGATGCTCATTTATTACAGGCATATGCCCATACAAAAGAACATACTATCGCTTAAGTTATAAGTTAAGAAAACAGGCGGATAAAGTTATCTTTTTGAGATTGAACGCTGTATTCATTCAGCATTTTGGTGCGCCCTGCCATGCCCATTGATTGCCTGAGTGCAGCATCCTGTACCAGTTTTTTCAGTGCTGCTTTCCATGCTTCTTTTGTGGTGCAGAGGTACCCGTTAATGCCTTCTTCAATAATAGTCTTATTAACCCCCACAGGACTTGCTACCGCCGGTATGCCTAATGAAAGATACTGAATCAGTTTAAAGCCGCATTTACCTTCGCTCCATGCATCATTGTGCAGTGGCATGATGCCTACATCCATCTTGAGCAAATCTGCTATTTCTGTAGTTGCATTCCAAGGCAGAAATTGCCAGTCGCGGAGTGGTAGCTCAGGTTTCTTGTCTGCTATTACGAGGAAGGTGAAATCCAGCTCTTGCTGCAGTTCATTCAATACATCTACCACCTCGTAAATAAAAGGTAGGGTGGAATGGCTTCCCGTCCAGCCAATTACTACTTTATGGTTGCCGTGTTGTTTGATGCCATTGTGCATGCGTACCATATCTACACAAGTGGGTATGCGTACTACATCCGAATTATATTGACCGGCATAATTACAGAGATAATCATTGCCGCCGGCTACTTTGTAAGCCCATTTGCAAATGTGCTTTACCTTCCAGAAAGCTTTGAACCATGAAACCAGTTTGTTCTCTGCACTTGTGTTAGGTATCCATATAGCATCGTCAAAGTCGTATATCAGCTTCTTACGCCATAGTTTAGCTATGATCCATTCAAATATGGGAGGCCCAAGCGGAGCAGCTTCGCGGTGTACGAATACATAATCGTATGCATGTACATCTACCAGTGCTGTCTTAAGGCGGTATAAATATCCCTTAATAACACCCCATGCTTTTTGAATAGCTGAACCTTTTTTATAGAGTACCTTCCATGTTTTTTCACTCATGAAAGGTACAATGCGATATGATATGCCCGCCTCGTGTAGATATGGTTCAAATAGTTCTACCCTGAAGCGCTGCGATGGCGCATGCTTTACCGGGTAAGGAACAATGAACAATACTTTTGGCGCAGGCATATCAGGAAAGATTTAGCACGTTTTCAAAACGGGAAATGAAGTGTGCAGTGCTGAATTTTTCTCTTACATAAGCTTTGCCTGCAGTTGCGTATTGCGCACGCACAGCAGCATCATTGCTAAGTGTTAATATAGCCTGGGTCATCGCATCTACATCCGCAACAGGTACTAATAGGCCCGTTTCTTTATCTTTTATGATCTCTTCCGGTCCGCCGGAGCGGGTAGCTATAAGGGCCGTGCCGTAATAAGCAGCTTCGAGACAGGTCATTGATAGCGATTCTGCATTAGAGAAGTTCAGTACAATATCGGCTTGCTTTATTTCCTGCTCTATGTTCTTGCTGAAGGATGCAAATGTTACGGCTGGTTCCAATTGAAGTGATCGGACTTTCTCTTCAAGCAACTGGCGGAATAGTTTATTCTTTTCCAGCCCCATATCGCCACCAACAAATTTCAATCTTAGCATTGGATTTTGTTCATAAGCCTTGATGAAAGCCTCCAGTGCATAGTCTTGTCCCTTGCCTCTTATATAGTTGGAAAGGTATAGCAGTTGTACGATGCCTGTATCAGATTGGGGTTTTGATATGGTTTCGTTAAGATTAGCAGGGTCGTATATGCGTATGGTGTTCTCTTTGTACGGTAGCTGATTTAGCACGGTATCAGATACAGCTATTACGGTATCCGCATATTTCTGTGCTGCAGTCACCCATACCCTACGGAAAGGTGCCGGTATCGTAGAAGGCACAAATCGTACATAGGTTATCAACTTTCCTTTGTAGCCGAGTATCTTAAGCGCTGCACCCAGCAGATTATAAAAATCATTCGCCTGCACTACGTCTATGTGCTCTTTACGGATGATCTTTTTAAGCTTCAGTGTATTGGATAATAAACGGAACGGGTATCGTATCAAGACACCGGCCGACTTTCGTACTTCCAGCATGGGCAGGGTGTAATACTTGATGCCCTTTTCCTGTAGCAGTGGTGCTACTTTACTATCCGTATGAATAACGAAAACAAACCTGTGCTTACCGGATAACAACAATGCCTCATTCAGTGCGCAACGAAAAGCGCCTGTGAAGTCTCTTGAGTTTTCTATGATGAGTATATTCATCTATCCGGCAATCATTTAGTTTTCTATCACCTTCTCCCACTGCGATAACATGGCATCGAGCGTGAAACGGCTGGTAAGTTTATAAAAAGCTTCTTCTGATGGCATAGGTGCCCGCATCCAGTAATTTATTTCTGTAACCCATTGGCGGAAGCGTTCATCATCTATCCTGTCCAGCAGTGGTAGTAATGAGCCTACTTCTGTGCGTATGCTTTTTTCTGTTGGGTTTTTACTTACTTCCTGTATATCCAGTATCTCGCGCGGGCCGGTGCGGCAATCAGTGGTTACTACAGGTATATTGCAGATGAGCGCTTCAGCCAGCACATTAGGAAAACCTTCCCACGACGACGAGAGTGCAAACAGCCTGCTATGCACATAGTATTTAAAGGCATTGTTCTGAAAGCCCATAAGGTAAACATCCGCATCACTGTATTTTTCTTCTTCCTGCCAATCGCACGCCCTTAACCCCAGTTCATTGCACAGTTTTATATATTGATTTTTCAGGTCGCCATCGCCCAGTATTACAAGACGTGCTTCTGTGCCTGCATTGCGTATGCGTTTCAGCAGGCGTATCAGCTTATCGTGCTCTTTGGCCATATGCAGCCTGCCCGATGTAATAATGACCGGTTTGCTGAATATCTTTTCTTCTTCTTCAGTTAGCGGGATAGCGGCCTTATTTAAAATATCTTCTATCTCATAAAAGTTATAGATAGTAGTAAGCTTGTTGTTGCTGATGTTAAAGTGTTCCTTCAGTTCATCAGCTAGTGCATTCGTCACGCATACTATTTCATCTGCACGACGGTACAAGCCCGGTATCAATGCCTTGATGCGCACTTTGCCCATCAGGCCGGCTATCTGTTTGTCATGTATCTTAGAACCACGAATGCTTAATACTGCTTTTTCTTTGCCTTTGGTCAGTACATTCACATAGTCCGGCCCTTCCAGGAAACTGATAGAAACATCTATATTGTTCTCTTTCTTTATCTGCTTTATACGTTTTAGACGGTATCTCCATGCATTTATCTTGCCGGCGATGCCTTTATAGCCTGGAGGGTCTACGAATATCACCTTACTACAGGTCTTGTAAAATTTTTCCCTGTCTGTGCCGGAAAGAATGCAAAGGGTAACATCATAACCTTGTTGCTCTAAATAATAGCTCAATAATGAAATAGAGCGTTCCGCTCCGCCTTTACCCAGCTCGGAACCTATTAGTAATATTTTCTTTGTTCGTGTGTTAAGCTTTGTGCTCAAGGTAGTCTGCTATTTCAGTTATAAAACTATCCATGCTGTAGGTGTCCAGGTTATGTTTAGCATTTCTGCCCATTTGTTTTGTTTCTTCACGATGATTGTAGGCCCATTCTATTTTATCAACTATAGCTTTAGCGTCGCGTATTGGTATTACCCAACAACCACTTTCATTGCGGCTCAATAGCTCTGCAGAGCCACTATGGTCTGTAATGACTACTGGCACCGAATAGTGTGCAGCTTCTAAAGCAGTGACAGGTGCGCCATCAATAAGGCTCGGGATTACAAACAGGTTTAGTGTTTGCATATATGTATCCACATCTGCAACAGGGCCGACAAAGGTAACTTGTTTCAGGTCTTTGAAGTGGGTATCGATGTATTGTTTTACGGTAACATCGATAGTGCCTGCTATACTTAGCTGCATATGCTTGTTGGCGCTATTTTTCATCAGTTCCTGCCAGGCTTCCAGCAGGTAATGCAGCCCTTTTAAAACAACAGTATGTGCTAGGTAGCCTACCACAAATATTTCCCCGCTACGCTGTACAACATTTGGTGCCGGCTTGAAGTCGGGCTTCATATGGCCGGGGATGCTGACTACATTAAGATTGTACGCGGAGTTGGCATATGATGTGTATACAGGTGGCAAAGAGCATATCACCTGGTCTGTAAGCTGAACCGATTTGTTAAAATAGGCAATGCGTTTTTGGTAGGTGTAAGCATCGTCCTTTGTGATGTTCAGTTTCCTGTTTTCTTCTGTTATCAGTTCACAGATATAATTCTCTTCAGGTGTAGCGGGCAGCAGTACTACTTTTATGCCGAGCTTATGCGCCCTTTTAAAGGTGCGGTATAAATAGGAATTGGTGCTAAAAAGTATGTCGGTGTCTTTCTGTAGCCTGAACTGGCAAAACCAGTCAAATAGCATTTCCTGTAACAGCCTGAATTTGTAGGATGGGAAATGGACGAGCTTATAAAGACGATTGAGAATGAATAGGAAATAGCGTGATAAAGATGAAACCGGTTGGGAAGGGAAGGGTGTTTCAAATTTGCCCTTTGAATACACTGTGAAATTGGATAACAAACCACGCTTATGAAGTTCCTGCGACACATAATAACCCAAACGCGCCATCCCTTCCCCGCTATTTGCAGACAAAGACTGGAATGAAACGACTTGTATGCGTTTTTGTTTATCCATTCGGCAGTGTTTTTTGAATTAATGTTTCAGCATAGTAGATAAAGACATTTTATCTACATCGTTGTATCTATTTACATGATCCAGGAAATCCATCAGTACATGACGCATTGTAATCTTCTCATCATATACCATTGGGTAATCGAACTCTACATAGTGCGTTGATAATACAAAGTCGCCATTGTAACTGCGCACCATTTCAAAATCATCTATCAAAGTATTGAGCCGCGTACCGGGTTGCAAAGGATAGTGGTATGCAATCTCTGTATGATTGCTAAACCTTAAAACCCTGGCATAGTCAGCATCCTTTCGCATTATTTTAAAACTCAGTTGCCGGGCTATATTTATCAGGCCCTTCAGGTCTTTTTCTTTCTTGTAAAAAGTAATACCGCCACCACAAATGTTGAGCCCTGCAGCTAATACGGCATGGTAGCCTTTTAGTGATAACAGGTTTTGAGGTGGGGTGAATACGCTGATAGGGTACTGGAACAGATGGCTAAGATGTGCCACTTCCTTCTTTATCTCATCTGTTACATCTCTTGTTGTATAATATTCTGCACCGCGTACATAGTTGTTGCTTCTATCGGCGGGTGGCACAGGGTCTTCATTGCGATGGTATTTTGCATGATACCCTATGTCCAGTTTTCCTTCTTTTATCTTTTCTTTTATAAAGCTGACAAGCTGATTATTGTTTTCTATCGGGTGTGCTGTGTCGTCGGCTTTCCAGGCATTCCAGTCTGTCTGCTGTTTATCACGGTATATGCGATGCACCCAATGCTCCCAGTTGCCCTTCACTTTCGATATTAAACACAGCGTAGGGGCAAATTCATTCCAGATATCCTGGTAGCACTTGGTGAGCTGTTCCGGTCGCGTGAAAAAATTGGTATCGTCATCTCTTATAGCAAATCGCATATTCGTCGTTTTCGGGGTGTTTAATGAGATTTAGATACGACATTTTCATACACTTCACAATAGGCAGCTATGCACTTGTCCATATCAAATTGTTCATAGCATGCCGCAGCATTCTTTTTATGTTCATTATAAAGGGCCGTATCATTCAGGTATTGGTTCATTGCTGCGGTTATCGCATTTACTGATACCATATTGTTTTCAATAGGTGTTATAATGCCGGCTTTTTCACCTTCAGCTTGCAGCATGTTCACAATCTCGCCGGCATCAGATGCTATAGATGGTATGCCGCAGCACAAGTATTCTATAATAACAGTAGGTAAGCTTTCGGAAGGGTAGGTGGTTGGTAACAAGCCTACATCCATAATAGCTATCCATTCCAATGGTTTGTCCGACTGGCCAGTAAAATGAATGTTTTTATGAGATGCGTAAAGATTTTTTAGTGTTTGCAGGTATTCACTTTCTCCCACTAACAATAGATGCGTATCGGGCCTGTTCAATTGCAGGAAAGCTTTTATAGCTATTTCCCATCCTTTCTCGGCTATACCTCTCGATACCATTCCAAAGATAAAGTCGTTCTCCGGTATCCCTAGTTGCCTTCGCAATGAAGCTGCGTCGCCTGTTACCTTACCGTCATAGCCATTGTATATTTTGGATATTTTCCCTTTGGTATCATTATCAAACTGCTGTTTGAAGAATTGTATTTGTTTATCAGAAATGCAGACTACGTGCGCCAGGTGTTGCAGGTTATAGCTGGCCTTCGCTGTGTATTGCAGTAGTGGTATAGAGATGTTCTGTTGCGTCTTATTGTAGAACTGTAAATAATCGCCGTGTATGGTTGTTACCACTGGTGTGTTTTTTTCTTTTGCTACCTGCAGACATAGCCTGTCTGCTTTTAACAGGTGGCTGTGTATAACAGTTGGCGCAAATTCCCTTACCAGTTTTTTTAATGAACGCTTGATGAATGTATCGCGAACACTGTAATTAATATTCAACCTGAACAATGCGGAGTCGATCATGCCCATCAGTCGTGGCAATGGAATGTCGGCATGTGCTATAGGCACCTTCTCCGCAAATTGCTTGTACAACCCTTCATTAAAAAGGTTTTTATAAAAAGTAAATATGCAGACGTTGTGTCCTTTTTGACGCAATGCATTCGACAGGCGAAGTACAAATGTTTCTGCACCACCGGGATGTATTACTTCTGTAACCAAAAGTATATTCATGCGTTGCTGACGGCTAATTGGTTTGTAAATACCTGCGTTTAAGATAATAAAATAATGTGCGGTATCCCATTGCTCCTGCTTTGCCTGTTTTCAGGCAGCTTTTCAGCAATGACCATGCCTGTTGCCAGTTCTTTTTATCTATTGCTTTTGCTGCCCATACACGATAGCGCTCCGCCATTAGGGCCTTATCCTGGTACAAAAAATCTTCATAGGCTTTCATGCCGGCCTCATTGCCTTCCGATAACCAATCTGTTTTGGTTTCTTTCAGTTGCCTGTATAGTTCTTTGATGATATCCTGCGCTATCAGCTTTCTGGGCTTATCCAGCACATTGGTAAGCGAGTTGGGATTGATACGGTAACCGTATAAAGCTTTTTTTATAAAATAGATAGGATACCTGGTGTTTACGCGCATGGTCCAGAAATGATCATCGCCATATATTCCATTAAAGTATTCAGAGAAATTACCGAATTCTGTAAGCAATTCCCTTCTGAACATTAGCCCGGGATACCAGAACGGGTACTCAAGTGCCAACTCTGTAACCAGGAAATCTTTGTTATACGACTTGTTTTCCAGAATACGATCTTCTGTGTCTATGATAGTATAATTACTGCCGCATATTGTAATATCCGGGTTGTTTTGAAACACGGCCACCTGCAATGCAATACGGTCTGCCGTGCTTGTGTCATCGGCATCCAGTTGGGTCAGCACCGCACCGGTGGCATAGCTGAATGCACGGTTTTTGTTTGCTACATAGCCCACGTTATTATCGTGGCGATATAATTTGATACGGCTATCTGATAAGTATTTTTCTACGATAGCAACTGTTTCATCTGTCGACTTGTCATCGCTGATGATAAGTTCCCAGTCAGTATAGGTTTGATGCAGCACAGATTGTATAGCCCTATCTATATAGGGAGCTACATTGTAGGCACACATCACTATACTTACTTTCATAGCGCACTGCATGTCTCAACTTCAGATAATAAGGCAACTGAGCTTTGCGCTGCTATGGCAAACAGGTTGGCTGTATGCTTTGAGCCTTTGAATTTATTACGCAACAGGTACCACAAAGACTGATAGTTCTTTACAAAGAACGGGGCTGTCTTAATAGCTTCCAGCAGCAGGTACTGTCCATCAGCCAGGTTGCCATGGTCTATTTGTATGCAGGCATACATGCGCAGTTTATCGGCCAGGTATTGTTTGTCATTCAGCATTTTTTCTTCCAATGCTTTCATGCCTTTTTCATCCTTGCTCTTTAGCAGGTCTGTACCTGTTTTTATACGTTGCTCTTTCAGTATCTTGTATATATCGTGCGATAGTATCTTCAACAGTGCGCGTGGCTCAGTCAGGTCTATGCTGCGATGGTCTGAGTTGGGCCTGGCCCATACATAGTACAGGTATTCATCCAGGTAGTAACCGCCATACATATCCAATATCTCCAGTATCAAATACCTGTCGTAACTGGTAAGGCGGTCGAAGTATTTGTGGAAACCGGGTATGTGTTCCAGTATCTCACGTTTGAACATGATGGTAGCAGGTGCCCATACCTCATCAGAACTGGCAACTATTAATCCTGAACCTGTTTTCTTCTGATAATCCGGTGGTGCCAGCGGCGAATAGAAGACAGAGTTGGTAAGGCAAAGGCCCACATTGTGTTCTGCAAATACGGCCAATTGTTTTTCTATTCTTGTCACATCACACCAGTCATCTGCATCCTGTATCATAATGAAGTCGCCTTTGGCATCGAAAAACATACGGTTGTAGCAGTTGATCAATCCCTGGTTTACTTCATTTATCAGCACGCGTATGCGGCTGTCTTTTGCTGCCCATTTTTGAATGATCTCTACAGAGCGGTCTGAAGACCCATTATCGCAAACGATACATTCCCAGTTAGGGTATGTTTGGTTTACAATATGTTCCAGGCACTTGTCAAGATATTCTTCACAATTATAATTCGGTACGACTACGGATACTAATTGGTTCATATGATTACATTTGGGGGGCTAAGCAGTTGTTTCGTTGGCGTATGTAGTTATAAGCTGGTTGTAGGTAAGTGTGTCGTTAATTTCACCACGCTCCAGTTTGTATATTTTATCGCAATACTTTAATGAAGTATAGCGGTGTGCTATGATAATGATAGTAAGGTCTTCATGGCCCAATTCTCGTATAGAATTGGTTATTTCTTCTTCCGTTTTAGAATCCAGTGCTGAAGTGGCCTCGTCAAATACCAATACCTGTGCACCTTTATATATGGCACGCGCTATAGCTATACGTTGTTTCTGCCCACCCGACAGGTTATTGCCCCGCTCATTCAGCATCGTAAATAAACCATCGCTCCAGCCATTTACCAATTCACTAAGACTGGCAAGCCTTACTGCTTTTTGCAGGCGCTCCATATCTATGTTTTCTTTCGTTTCGCCTATGGCAATGTTTTCTGCAAATGTGCGGTTCATGATAAACACTTCCTGGCGCACATAACCCAGTATCTTCCACCATTCTGAAATATTCTCTTTGGAAAGAACTGTGTCGTCTATTTTTATCTGGCCCTGCGTAGGGTACAGGAAGCCAAGTATGTTGCCTATCAGTGTAGATTTCCCCGCACCAGATGTGCCGATAATGCCTATCTTTTCACCTTTCTTTATTTCAAGGTTACAGTTCCTGATGACCTGCTTGTCATCATCCGGGTATTGATAAGAAACATCCTCGAACCGGATATGTTGCTTGAAATGTATGGCTGTGCCGGGTTTGGTTTTTTCTGTTTCTTTCAGCAATTCAAAGTCAGGGTCTTTAAAAACGAAGTCAGTAGAGTTCAGGTTGTTCATGGCTATCACAAACCTGTTTACCGATGGTATGCTGCGATAAGCGATGACAGAAAAAAGCGTGATGGTTGTAATGATCTTTTCTGCGTCTTTTAGTACAAATACGCCATACAACAGTATCAGAATAATGCAAAGGAAAATGGTGATCTCTATGATGCGGGTAGGTACAAACATCATAAAGTCCAGCTTGCCTTGCTGCTTGCTGAAATTCTGAGCAAAGCTTTTAAAATTTTGTTTGAAATGATTTTCTGTGCCGGCAACTTTAATGTCGGTATAGCCAAATATCATTTCCTGCGCACCGGCATGCAGTTTGGTGCTGAAAAGAGTCTTTTCGTGGCCGGCAGTTTTTATCATATTTTTTACACGTGCATAGAAAATGCCCATGGTAGGTATCATTACCACTATCAGCAACATAAATAGTTTCCAATCGTAGAAGCAGATGGTTAAGGCCGTGAGGATAAATATCATCGCCTCATTTATCAATATGATGGTTGATATTGCTGCATTGCTGCACAGCGCCGCCTGGTAATAGGTAAGCTTTGCTACCAGCTCATTAGATGTATCTTTCTGTATATCCAGTAATGAGCGGCTGTATATACGCTCCAGCACATTCATGGTTGATGACAGGTAGAAATTGCGAACAAAGTTTACTTGCAGCTTATTGATGTATAGCCCGAATAGGTTTTTTGCTACGATGATAACAAAGAAGATGGCTACAGTATATAACAGTAATGTTTCTTTGCTAAAACCATCAAGAAAAGGAATGGCAGCAACAAGGCTGTTGTGAAAAGTATCCGAAAGCACAAGGCCCACTACGGGGATAACAAAAGAAAGCCCTACCAGGTCGCTGATGGAACTGATGAATGTCAGCACTACTATCCACAAAAACTTCTTCTTTTGTGCAGGGGTAAAGTACCGGTATAGTTTTGCCGAGCTGTTAATGGCTTCTGTCCTGAATTTCATATCAGATCTCTCTAAAAAATATCAGTGGCAAAACTATCTATTAATATCTACAGATTAGTTATGCTGTTTGTTATTGATATGTGAATGCAATTATCCCTCTTGCTTCGTGAACAGGCCTGATATGCCGGCTTTCTTCTTGCTCTTTCCCTCATCGTAATACCCATAGCCATATCCGTAGCCATAAGAGTATCCATAGCCGCTGCCACCGTAGCCATAGCCATATTTTTTCAGAAATTCCACACCGTTGAAGATGATTGCCGGATTTTGGATCTTGCCATCTTTGTGCAGCACATCAAACATACGCACCTGGTCTTTTACGGTGTACGACTGGCGTACCACAAACAAGTTGATGCCGGCGTATTGAGACAAAATGAGTGCATCAGATACCATACCTATCGGTGCGGTATCTATAATCACTACGTCAAACATTTCCTGCAGTTCCTGTATCAGTTGTGCTGTTTTAGGCAATACCAAAAGCTCGCCGGGGTTAGGTGGTACCGGTCCGCAGTTGGCTATGTACAGGTTTTCATGTATGCCCGATGCTTTCAATGCACCTTCCAGGCCATTGATGCCGGCCAGGTAACCGCTGATGCCGCCATCATTAGGCAACCCCAGGTATTGCGATATTTTAGGTTTGCGAAGGTCGAACTCCATGATAACTACGCGCTTTTTAGCCAGCGTCATAGTAATGCCCAGGTTGATGGAGATAAAGGACTTGCCCTCACCGCTTGAGCTGGAAGTAATCATCAGCACGCGGTTATTTTGTGCGGCTGCCATAAACTCCAGGTTGGCACGTATCAGCCTGAATTGTTCTGCCACACCGGTGCGGATGTGCGGGCCCACTACAATAGTATTCTCACGGTTGGTAGCCGCTTCTACACGGCTGATGGTACCTACCATCGGTATGTTGGTAAGCGATTCAATATCATGATCATTGATAACCTTATTATTCAGCATTTCGCGGGCTATCAATATACTGCCCGGTATCAGCATGCCTATCATGAACATCATCGCATAGATGTTCTTGGGAATGGGGCTTATGGGTATGCCTGATGTATAGGGTACTACTACCACTTTCGATTTGTTGGTAGCCGCATATACGTTTATCTCATTTTCCACGCCTTTCTGGTACAGGAACAGGTAAATGCTCTGCAATACATCATATCCCCTGTTGGCATCGCGCATATCACGCTCTACAGTAGGTGTATTGCGAATACGGTCTTCGTTCTCACGTACATTGTTGTATGCATTGGCAAGCGTAATGCTTACCGTGCGATCAGCCCGTTCGGCGGCATCTGCTATACGGCGGCGTATCTCATCCAGCTCAGTTTCCAGCTCTTTCAATACAGGGTTTTCAGGGCCTGTATTGCGTGCCAGTTGCTCTTTACGTTGCAGGGTAGTGTTGTGCTCTACTATCAGCTGCCCCAATATAGGGTCGTCTATACCGCCCGCGGTTATTACTTTATTACTACCGCTTTGCGCAATGCCTTTAATAGCATTCAGCACTTGTTTCTTTATCTGTAATTGTTCTATGGTTGTTTCGGCAGCGGTTTTTTCATTCAGAAAGGCGCCGGTTTGTGCTTTCAGGTCTACCACATCGTTATCCTGCTTGATGCTAACGGTAAGGCTGTCCATACCGCGCAGGTCTTCCATGATAGAGGCTTTCTTTTCATTAATAAAACCACGTGTTTTTTCAGCGGTCATATTAATATTCTCCAGCTCGCGCTTTTGATAGTAATATATAAGCACCTTCATAAAGTCGATACCGCGCTGAGGCAGGTTATCCCAGTATTGCAGGTCCAGCAGGCTGGTACGGCCATCGTTCAGGTCCACATCAAACGATGCGGCAGCAACACCTACTGCTTCCTCCATGCGTGTTATCTTAACAATGAATTCGGTTGTTTTAAGATAACCTGCATTTACACGGGGGCCATTGGTGTATAGTATTTTATACCTGCCATAGTTTTTTCTTACCCATGTGTCGTATAACACGCGTTCTGTAATATTATCAGGGCCGGTTACTTCAAACTGGCCATGAGTCACCTGTTTTATTTGTAGCTGCACTGGCACACCTGAAAAACCGGTGGTATCAAATATAATTTTGATAGGGCTTTCATCATATATCTCGGTTTCCTTGATGCGGCCCATCGCCCAATAACGCACATTCATATCCAGCGAATCCACCACTTTGGCTACCAAATCCTGCGACTGCAGGATGACTTTTTCATTGAAGAGATTGACTTTCGATTTGTCATTTTGAGGGTCCAGCTGGCTCATTACATTTTTGGCCACATTTTCCTGGTTCTCGTCTATCAGTATCGAACTGTTTATTTCGTAGATAGGTGTAGTATATCGTAAATAAAGAAACCCTGCAGTAAGTGTAATAGATATTAAAAGAACAAACCAATACCAGTTGCTGAGCAACGTGCCCAGCAAGCGTTTAAAATCGAAAGACGAATTTAACTGCTTTATAATCCTGTCTGAAAACTGTTGTTGGGTTGGTTCCATCTTAGGCTTTCACAGTTAGGTTACTTAGATATTTGTACGACACCATATATTGCCAGTGCTGTTGATAGCAGCGTAGTAAATATGGGCAGGTACACGCGCATAAAGTCGTTGCTTTCCTGGCGGCGTATCCTTGCCGGTTCTACATATATAAGGTCGTTTTGTTTTAAATAGAAATACGGACTGTTAAATACATTCTTACTATTCAGGTTCAGCCGGGCAAATTCGCGTTTGCCTTCCGTTTCGCGCACTATTAGCACATTGTCTTTGCGGCCGGTAATAGGCATATCGCCCGCAGCTGCTATGGCATCTACAATGCTCATCTTCTGGTTGGGAGATATTACGGTACCCGGCCTGTTTACTTCGCCCAATACGGTGATGCGGTAATTAATGATATTAGCCTCTACCACAGGGTTTTTTACGTATGCCGTAAGCTTATCAGATAATAATTCTTTCAACTGGCGTAGTGTGAGGCCCGAAACCTTCAGCTTGCCCACTACCGGGTAGTCTATAAATCCATTGGCATCCACCAGGTAGCCCATGTTCGATGCACT
>CAMLKS010000005.1 GCA_946480675.1 uncultured Bacteroidota bacterium | reverse complement strand
CTGCTGGTTACTATCAACCCCTTTTCGGTATCGGCCGAGGTAAGCGTTACGAACGCCCCCAGCATGATGGTGAAGAATAACGAACGCATATGCTTTGCTTTTACCCTAAGCCGTGCAAAACTATGCCAGCAGCCTACCGCTGGCAAAACCAGTATACCCACGCTATATACACCGGCTGGAAAAACAGGCGCGAGATATTGTAAGCATTTGGTTTAGTGATAGCTACGCTGATATTGGCAGGGAACACACATACCAGCAGCACTATCAACCCCCATGCAGAAAGCTGCCGTGTTGACTGAAATAAAAGCCCGATACCCAATAGTATTTCTGCCGCACCACTCACGTAATTCATGGCTTCACGATAAGGCCAGTTGGTAGGTATCATACCCAGCAGCTTTTCGGGCTTGGCAAAATGCGAGATACCCACCAGTACAAACATGATAGCCGCCGCCACCACACCACGCATGGCAGGGTCGCGCAGCGGGGCGCTGATGCCGGTGAGCGATACCAGCCACACCAGCGTATACATTATTATGAGCCCAATGAAGAATGCCATATCCTATTTTTTTACATCAAAAGTAGCCCCGGCATTAGCTTCAAAAAATGAACCTCGGTTAATTAATACGCTGCCGTATGCGGCTAAGTGCTTGTGGTGTAATGCCTATGTACGATGCAAGATATTTCAATGGTATCTGCTGTATGTATTGCGGCTGCTCGTGCAGCAAGTGCAGGTAGCGCTCTTCTGCGCTCTGTGTAAGAAAAGATAATTCCCGCGCCGTTTTGCGGATAAACAATTGTTCTGCCGCCAGCCGGCCTATCATTTGCCCCTGCTCATTGCCTTTATATACTTCCTGTAAATCGGTATAAGATATGCGCCATATGGAAGTAGCCACCAGGGCTTGTATAAAGTAGGGTGCAGGCTTGCGGGTAAGGAAAGAACTATAGCCCGATGTGAAATTGCCCTCGGATGCAAAGTCGAACGTTATCTCTTTCTCACCCTTTTCTACATAAAAACGCAGCATACCCTTCTCTACAAAATAGAGATAGTCTTCTACCTGCCCGCTTTTTAAAATAATAGCATTTTTGTCATAGTCCTTTTGTTCCAGCCGGTTGCTGAAAGCGGAGAAATCGAATGTATGATTACTTTGAGTGGCGAAAAGTTTTTGTATCTGTTCCATTTGTGCAGCAAACTAAATTTAGTGATATTTTAATGCACGATTTCAGTATATGCTTATCTTGCGGAATAAAATAAAGAAGATGTCCCGCCTGCTATACCCATTGTTATTACTATTATTGTGCTCTTCATGCGTTATTGCCATCAATGAAAATGGCTACCGCGAATTATCAACTGCTAGAAGGCAGCAACTGCGCCAATATCCATCGCCTTATGTACCAACAGATACACCGGCAACGCTGGTAGAAATTACAGGTGATGATATCAGAACCGAGCTAAGCCGGAATGACTACACATGGATACATATGTGGAAGCCATATTGTAAAGGGCCATATTGCATGCCACTGTATTACTACGATAAAATAGCCACCGACTTTAAACCCAGGCAGGTGAAGTCGTTCACCATATCGCGCCTGTATGCCGACCCAACGCTATGGAGTGAATTGGCAAATGGTAGCCGGCACGATAATGTCTATGTGTTAAAAGATGCTGTGTACGGGCATAAGGCCGGTAAAGGCTGGAAAAAATTCCTGTGCGAGATCATTAATGAAGACAATATTTGCAGGTCTCTACCCACACATACCATCTTCAAAAAAGATAAGCTTATTTATCACGGTTCTGATATGTCGGCCGCTATCATGGATAGTGTATTGCGCAGTAACTAACGCTATTCAAGCACGCCCTCCTTTATCTCGTTCCACAAGGCACGGTAGCAGGTAGCGGCATAGCTGCTGGGGGCAAAGGCTTCCAATGGTGCATGGTGCACACCCATCTTTTCGACATCCGATAGATACGGGATGTAATATTCAAAAAAGCGTTTGTCTTTATGCAATTGCTGCATCACATCTTTATGCATGTTCTTGCGTATATCTACCATGGTAAAGAAGCACATCAGTTTTTCTACATCGCCCTTCTCTTCAAAATAATGCTTCACTATTTCGTATGTGCGTATAGACAGCGTGGTGGGTATGACCGGCATCAGCACGGCGTCCGATGCGAAGAAGATATTATCGGCCAGTGATGAAAACCCCGGCGGGCAATCGATAAATACAAAATCATACGTATCTGCCACCGTCTTCAGCAGGTTGCGTATCTGCTTCTTCGAGCTTTTATCATCCAGCAGCAGGTCCAGTTTGCGGGCGCTCAGGTCGGCAGGTATAATGTCCAGCCATTCATATGGTGTCGACATGATAGCGTCTTCCAGGTTCAGGGTATGTTCTATTATTTTCTTGGCAGTTACTTTTTCTTTAGGCTGCGCATTGTAGTAAAAGCTGGCAGCGCCCTGCGGGTCCAGGTCCCATAGTAGTACCTTATAGCCATCGCGTGCAGCCATATGTGCAAAGTTGACACAAGAGGCTGTTTTGCCCACACCACCCTTCAGGTTGTATAACGAAGTAATGAACATAACCGGTGCATTAGGTTGTATATAAAACTACATCTTTATGTGTATGATAACAATGGCTATAATCCGGTGTACAGAAAAGTAACACCGGGTTATCCCTATTTTTACACCTCTGTATGGATACTGCATTAGATTTTCACAAGATTATAGATGCTATAGAAACCCGTTATGGCAAGCTGGATGCGGCTTGTATAGATGCCATGCTAACCCACCTGAAGCCGCTGCAGGCAGCCAGGGAAACACGACTGGTAAAGGAAGGGCAGTATGCGGATAAAACCTATTACATCATCAACGGCTGTGTACGTGCTTTTTATATAAAAGATGGTAAGGAAATAACAGATTGGTTTGCTTTTGAGAATGAATTTGTCTGTTCTATTCACAGTTTTTTCAACCGGGTGCCCAGCCCGCATTTTATAGAAGTGCTGGAAGATAGCCGACTGCTGGAAATAGACAGGGATGCTGCCGAAATGCTGAGCAGGGCTTACCACAGTTTTGAAACCTTGCAAAAAAATGTGGTGATACACACCCTGCTAAAACTGCAAAACAGGGTGGAGGGCTTATTGTTTGAAAATGCCCACAACCGGTATCAGCACCTGATAGGGCAACAGCCCGATATAACACAGCGCATACCGCTGACACATATTGCTTCGCACCTGGGCATAACGCTGGAAACCCTTAGCCGTATACGCCATCCTAAATACGGAATTTGATGTATGTCAAATGCATTGTGGCTGGGCATAGTGAATTTTGCCCCGCAATATATATGCACCCATGGCACGCAAGAAAATATTAATAATCAACGGTCATCCCGATGCCCAAAGCTACAACCGCGCATTGACAGATGCATATGCACGCGGCGCACAACAGGCAGGTGCCGATGTACAGGTAATTCACATAGGGCAATTACAATTCAATCCTAACCTGCAATATGGCTACCGGCAGCGTACAGAGCTGGAGCCCGACCTGCTGGATGCACAGCAGCAGATAGCGCAGGCGCAGCATATCGTATGGGTACACCCGCTATGGTGGGGCAGCTACCCGGCTATAATGAAGGGCTTTATAGATAGGGTTTTTCTACCCGGTTTTGCTTTTAAGAAAAGAGAAAACTCGCTATGGTGGGATAAACTGTTAAAGGGCAAAACTGCCACCATCATCTGCACGATGGACCAACCGGCATGGTATTACCGGCTCATAAATGGTGGTGCCGCGCTCAAAGCACTCAAAAAACAGACACTGGATTTTTGCGGTATCAAGCCTGTAAAGACCATCTGTATTGGCCCCATCAGGCTATCGAAAGATAGCTACCGGCAGCGTTGGCTCACCCGTGTAGAAAAGTTGGGCAAGATGGAGGGGTAAACTACTCCTTATCCCTTTCCGGCTCCCTGCCGCCTATGTTGAATAAACGATAAGCCAATGCCGTACCCACACCTTCCGCCTTGCTATATCCAAACGATTGGCGCGGTACAATGTAGTTGCCTGCTTTATCCATCACGTAGTATTCTATGCGCTTAGCTTTGCCCTCACCACCAAATATCACATAGGCATCGGGTGCATAACGGTTGCCCGCCGGGTTCCAGTTGATGTTGCATGCTTTTAGCCTCTCGGTCACCACTGCATCGTTCTTACCACCAATGTGCAGGTTCAGGCTCATCTTAAGCCCGCTGTTGGGCACCAGTTGCGGGTATAGGGCATACAGGCGATACATCCATTCATTATACGCATTGTTGTCCTTGCGTTGCAGGGCGCATTGTGCCTGCGCCTGGTACACACGTGCTATCAGCAGCTTTTCATACTCGGCATCCATATTCGGGTCGCGCAGTATTTCATCCAGCGTTATGCGTGCTTCTTTATAGTTTTCCTGCTTCATTTGCAGCAGGGCTACAAATAGCTTGAAGTATTTGCGCACATACTTACGGTCGTCTTTCTGTGCCTCTTTCTTATAGCGCTCTAAAAAGAACTTCGTACTGAAATCTTTTATCAAATACCACACCTCATCCCAGCTCACCGTGCTTTCGGTAGAGAACAGTTTGTATATCACCCTATCGCGCTCGGGGTTCATGGCAAACTGGTTGATGATAAGAAACTGCTGCACGTATTTTTCAGACAGCACCTGCCCCATCTTGCCCAGCACTTTGGGGTTATACCACCAGTTGGCATTCTCAAACCGCTGGCGTTCCAGTGCAGCTTGCAGGCTCATCAGCTTCACCAGTTGTATGCTGAAGTCGTAATGCGTTTGCCCTAGTGTAGTACCTATATGCAGCTCTTTAAACTCTGCTGCTTTCTTTATGTATCGGTTCGCTTCGGTCAATTGTCCATCGTAAAAAAGACAACGTGCCAGCGCTATATTGTACCAGCCAAAACCCGGGGTAGAGCCATTGGCTTTTATCATATCCTTCATCAGCATATAGCCCTGTTTGGGTTGTGCTTTATACAGGTTGATGATGGAAGTATAATAAGCCCACTCTTTCAGGCGCTTGCTGGCAGCATCTTGTGTGATGGCTTCTTTATATTCTTTCTCCGCCTCGCGAAAATCGCCGCATATACTGCGGAAGGTAGCGTAGTTATTGTGCGGGAAGATGCCACTGTTGCGCATCTGGTTGTAGTAGTATGCGGCTGAGTCTATCTTCAGCGCATAGCTGTACAGCATCGATTTGTAGTGGTATACCGATAGCTTTTCCTGCTGCTCATACCCCGGTTGATATATGGTAGCGTTTATCTTCCTGTTGATGTTTATCCTGCGCAGCCCCGAGTCGAGATAGCGGTTCGCCAGCTTTTCATTCTCATCAATGCTATTCTTCAGGAAGGGAAATTTACTGCTGGTATAAAAGCGGTTGCGGTGCACCGTCCACCCCAGGTAGTTGTAGGCGTCCATATGGTAGTCGCGCTGAAAGTTCCACTTCAGCACCCGCCGCAGCAGGTCATACACCTTCTGTGTTTCTTCCGTGCTCGAGTAGCAGTCCATCAGCAGGTAGGCTATCATCGTATAGTCTATCTGCAGGCGGTACACGTATATATAGGTAGCCACATCGCCCGTGCGCGTAGCCAGTTGCTTGCGGTAGTCGCGCTCCATCAGGCGCAGTGCCTTTTCCAGTGGCACGGCAGCATTCCTGTAACCAATGTAGTCGGCCGCATGTTCATGCTTATAAGCACCCTCATACATCCACCCTACAAAGTAGGTGCTGTCTATCCGTTTGAACTCGCGGCTGCGGGGTAGGGCATCATCGCTAAACATATCCGATGCCATACGCTTGGCATCTATTTCGTACCGCAAAGCGGCATTCTTCGTATGTTCTATTGGCTGCGCCTGTGCGGCTACGGCCAGCACCATACAAGCCCACAGGCTTAGTATAGATATAAACCTGCACTTGTGCTTGTCAAGTATGGCAAAGGTTATATCAGGCATATAGTTTCAGTTTCGCCAGTCTTTCTGCTTCTTTGTTGATGATGCTTTCCAGTGCTTTCAGTTTGCCTTCCTTGTTGCGGTATATCAGGCGGTGTTCCAGCACAGCGCGGGCTATGTCTTTCACATCGTCTTCTATCACAAAGGTGCGGCCCTTTACCAGTGCATAGGCGCGCAGACATTTTATAAAGGCAATACCGCTACGGGTAGATGCACCCAGTGCTATATCCTGGTGGGCACGTGTGCCGCGCACCAGGTTGGTAACGGCTTTTAGTATCTCTTCGTGTATAAATACACCGGCAGCCTGCTTTTGCAGGTCCAGTATATCGTTCAGGCTCAGTGTCTGCTCCAGCGATACCAGGTTCTGTGCTATCTCCACGTACTCACGATATATGTTCAGCTCGGTTTCTTCATCAACGTAGCCAAAGTATATTTTCATAAAGAACCTGTCCAGCTGCGCAGCAGGCAGTGGGTAGGTGCCCTCCATTTCCACCGGGTTTTGGGTGGCTATGGTAAAGAACATGTTCTCCAGTTTCAGTGTAGTATCACCTACAGTTATCTGGTGTTCGGCCATAGCTTCCAGCAGGGCGCTTTGCACTTTGGGCGATGCACGGTTTATCTCATCGGCCAGCAGCACGTTACAAAACAGCGGCCCTTTCTTAAAGATGAATTCCTTGGCACTATCGTCAAAAATATGGGTGCCTATCAGGTCCATCGGCAGCAGGTCTGGCGTAAACTGTATACGCTTAAAGATAACATGCTCACCCGCACGGCCACCACTGATGCATTGCGCCAGCGTGCGTGCCAGTACGGTCTTACCCGTGCCTGGGTTGTCTTCCATCAGTATATGGCCACCGGCCAGCAGGCAGGTTACCACCATTTCTACCTGGTGCTGCTTGCCGCGTATTACTTTTTCTATCTGTGCTATTAAACCCTGTATGGCTGTAGTTGCGTTCGATGATATCGGTTCAGAAACGGGTTCCATCATATAGTCCGTGCTTTATACAAGTTTACATATTTATGCGCTGCAAACCTGTGCCGCGCTGATAAATTTTTGTGAAAAGGATATTTTGATAATAAATCAGTTATGACATAGGTTGACTAATATACCTGTTATATTGGTCTTTTTTTCGTAACTTTATAGTTATGCGTGTCGTTACAGCATATTGGAAAAAAAGGGGGGTAGAACAGTTGGAGGTTTTTTCAAACCTGAAATTGTTTTGCGATATACATCCGCAGTTCAGCTATAATACGCTGAACAACTATCTTTCTAAAAGCAAGGTAGCTTTTGAAAATGATGAAGTACGGGTAGAGCGCAAGCCAGTTATCAATAAGCCGCAGCCAGCGCCCGAAAGACAATTGTATAAGATAGTCCCTGTTGCTACTCGGCAGAAAATGGGCGCTATATCTGCTACCGACGACCTGCAATACTGGCTCACCAAAACACCTGGTGAAAGGATAGCAGCTGCTACTTTCATCGTTCAGCAATCACTGCGCAAAGGACAGCATATGGATAGGACTGCTTTCTCAAAAAGGAAACTGAAGCCATGATACTCGCGCAGGATTTTGAAGATTTCATAGCACTGCTCAATAAGCACAAGGTGCAATACCTGGTGGTAGGCGGCTATGCCCTTGCCCTGCATGGAAAGCCACGCCATACGGGCGACCTTGATATTTGGATAAATATTACCGACAAGAATGCAACGCGGGTATTAAAGTGTATAAAAGCGTTTGGCTTCGGGATGCTGGGCTTTACAAAAGATGATTTCATGGAGCCGGGCTATGTAAACCAGATAGGCTATCCGCCCCTGCGAATAGATATACTTACATCTATAGATGGCGTAGGCTTTGATGAAGCCTACGCTAATAAAATAATGGTGGTGGAAAACGAAGTGACTATTCCTTTCATCAGCCTGCAGGAGCTTATAAAGAATAAGAAAGCCACAGGCAGGCCGCAAGACCTGCTGGATGTAAAACAATTACAGCAAATAAAGCCTAAAAAGAAAAAGTAATCCCCCGCTACTTACTCACCATCCTTACCACCGGCACCAGCATTTCTTCCAGCGATATACCGCCGTGCTGAAAGGTATTGCGGTAGTAATTCACATAATGGTTGTAGTTATTGGGATAGCACAAAAACACATCCTCCTTCGCAAAGATGAAGGTAGAACTTACATTGGGCTTCGGCAGTGCAGCATCCTGCGGGTTGCGGAAGGCCAGCACATCTTTGGCTTCATACTGCAGATTCTTACCATGCTTATAGCGCAGGTTGGTGGTAGTAGCCCTGTCGCCCACGCACTTGCTCGGCGTCTTTACGCGCACGGTGCCGTGGTCGGTGGTTACCATCACCTGTATGTTCTTATCGGCTATCTTCTTCAGCGCACGGTATAGTGGCGAGTGTTCAAACCAGCTCACCGTAAGCGACCGGTACGATACTTCATCGCCCGCCAGCTCTTTCAGCACTTCCATTTCTGTACGTGCGTGCGACAGCATATCTACAAAGTTGTACACGATAACCGTCAGGTCGTTATTCAGGCAGTTATGGATATTATCTTCCAGCAGCTTGCCATTCTCGTTATTGGTTATTTTGATGTACTGTGTTTTCAGGTGGTCCAGCTTCAGCTGTTTCATCTGGTAGCGCAGAAAGGTTTCTTCAAACAGGTTCTTGCCACCTTCCTCATCATCGTTCTTCCACTCGTTCGGGAATTGCGCTTCTATATCTACCGGCAGCATACCTGCAAACAGCGCATTACGCGCATATTGCGTAGCGGTAGGCAGTATGCTGTAAAACATATCCTCTTCTACCGGGCGAAAGCTTTCCTGCATAATGGGCTGCAGCATCTTCCACTGGTCATAGCGCAGGTTGTCTATCACTACCAGGAAGGTAGGCTTGCCTTGTTCCAGGTGCGGTGCTACTTTACGCTTAAATAGTTCGTGTGACAACAGCGGCGCATCGGTAGCGGTTTTCTTCACCCAGTTCGCATAGTTTTTCGATACGAATTTGAAGAACTCCGTATTCGCTTCCGACTTCTGGCTTTGCAGCACCTCCATCATCTCATCGCTATCGCTGCGCGCCATTTCCAGCTCCCAGTACACCAGTTTGCGGTACAGCTCTTTCCATTCTTCATGATTGGGGTTCGAGCTCAGCGCCATAAACAGGTTGCGGAAATCCTGCTGGTAGGCCGTAGTGGTCTTTTCACTCACCAGCCTTTTCGTATCCATTATCTTCTTCAGCGATAGCAGTACCTGGTTGGGGTTCACCGGCTTTATCAGGTAGTCGGTTATCTGCCCGCCTATGGCTTCTTCCATTATGTTTTCGGCCTCGTTCTTGGTCACCATCACCACGGGCAGGTTGGGGTGCATTTCTTTAATGCGTGCCAGTGTTTCCAGCCCTGTTAGGCCGGGCATGCTTTCATCCAGCATCACTACATCTACCGTTTTTTCCTTCAGCAGTTCCAGCGCATCGTGGCCATTGCTGAGGGGGGTTACTTCGTAGCCTTTATTTTTCAGGAATAATATCTGCGATTTGAGGGAATCGATCTCATCATCCACCCATAGTATTTCACCCTGTATTGTATTCATATTGATAATGTGTTGTTTTGGAGGCTTGCATGGCTAAATTACGTTTATCGATACTGCTATCCTATCTCTTTAACGCAAGTTTATCATCTTTGCACACCTATAACGTGATAATAACCACGCTATTGTTCTAAAAATAATGCCAATGGATAATATTACGATACGCCACGCTACCGCTGCCGATTGCCCGCGTATGATGGAACTGGTGCACGAGCTGGCGGCGTACGAGCGCGCACCCGAAGCGGTAACGGTAAGCCTGGAACATTTTATAGAAAGCGGCTTTGGCGATAAGCCTGTATGGTGGGCGCTGGTAGCGGAAGTGGATGGCACTGTAGTAGGCTTTGCACTGTACTATATACGCTACAGCACCTGGAAGGGCCAGCGTATGTACCTGGAAGATATACTGGTAACAGAGGCATGGCGTGGTAAGGGCATTGGCAGCTTGCTGATGGATAAATTGATAACCATAGCCAAAGAAAAAGGCTACAGCGGTATGCTATGGCAGGTGCTCGACTGGAATGAACCCGCCATCAACTTCTACAAAAAATACAAAGCCAGCTTCGACCCTGAATGGGTGAATGTGAGTTTGGAAATCGGCAGTTAGGAATTAGTTGATGGGTTAACTGGTTAATAAGTTAATTGGTACTGAAGGGAAAGCCCCTTTAGGGGTTGGGGTTAGTATTTCGATATTAGAATTTAGGATTTTGCCTACGCAGTTGCCTTATACTTTTTATCATATTACTCACGCTAAGGCATAGAAACAATCCCCATAATATGGCTTTCTTAGGTGTATCAGAATGGAGAGCCATATAGATCATAAAGCTCCACAATAGTATAGCGAGTATGCTGATCACAATATTGAAGCGGTTGCCAAACTTACTGAAATAAACAGGGTCGGATAGTTTTTCAAACAGGTTCATATCAACAAGATACAGAAAATGCCTAATGCATAATACAAGCCAGCTTTGAGCCTGAGTGGGTAAATGTGAGTTTGGAAATTGGGAATTAAGGATTGAGGTTAGCGTTCAATCTTTTCAGGCGTTTTATACTTCTTATCATATTACCCACACTAACTAATATCCATATGGCCCAGAAACCCGCCATTTTTGGTTTGCCGGAATCTACAGACATGTAGATCATAAAGCACCAGAACAAAATGGAAAGGATGCTGAATACTAGGTTAAAGCGGTTGCCAAACCTGCTAAAATAAACCGGGTCAGATAGCCTTTTAAAGAAGTCCATAGGTGCGTAGTAAGGATTAGTACATAAAATACCCGCCTTTCAGCCACGACGGGCAGCGATAGGTTTTGAACTGGAAGGAGATATTGAACATGAAGGTCATGTACTGGTCTTTGGTGGCGCTGTTGCCACGCTGTTTGCCCGGCCTGCCCAGCGGCTCGCCTTCTTTTTCCAGCGAACGGTCTTGCAGTATATACGCCGGCGATGGGTTGGAAGGGTTCGGGTCAAACAGGGTACGGTCTACATACGTAGTGCTTACGTCATCTATATAGTCCGATAGTGTCAGCCGGTGGCTTATTTCAAAGCCAAGGTTCACACCCGGGCGCAGCCAGTATTTCACACCCACCCCCAGCGGAAAGCAGATATTGAAATTGCTGTAGATACGATCGGCATAGCCCACAAACTGACCCTCTGTGCCCATATCCTTCAGGTTATAGCGCACGCCGTTATACTTGGTATAGGGGTTAAAATAAAACCCCCCGATACCGCCCGTAAGGTAAGGTGTAAAGCGTGCTTTATCCTCACCCGTGGTAAAACGGAAGAAGTTGAATTCAGCCTGCACGGCAGCTTCTATTATATCGCTCTGGAAGTTGAGGTTGCGTTTCTTATTGTAGTAGTTGGAAGATAATTTGTCATCGTAGCCTATATGCGCATAGTTGGCCGAAAAGCGCACGGCTATGAACGGGTTGACGTGTATGCGGGTAAATACGCTACCTGCCTGGCGTATATATTTCAGCCCGTAATTATCATTCAGGTCGCCAAAGTATTGTGCCCCGCCGATGCCAAAGCCATACTCCGTACCGGTAAAGAAGCTTTGCGCGTGCAACTTTTCCGTGGCTGTACAGCATATTATCCATCCTATAAGGGCTACTATCTTTCGCATATTCTACCGAAGGTATAACTACAAATGTAAAAGTTTATTGTTTTTGCGGCGGCCCTAATTGCGTCTGTCCACCCCCCAGTACAACTTCTGCCGGATGGTTTTCAGGAAATTATGTTCATCCGGCCGCACCAGCGATATGGTGAAAGCCTCTTTTTTTACCGCCAGTTGCACACCACTGGTAATGATCTCTGTCCGCGAATCCAGCGTACACAAAAACTGCTCCGTGCGCCCTTCTACTTCAAAAGATATCACATTGTCATCGGGCACCACCACGGGGCGGGTGTTCAGGTTGTGCGGGGCTACCGCTGTTATGATAAAGCTGGATGTCTGGGGAAATATCACCGGCCCGCCGCAACTCAGGGAATAGCCCGTAGAGCCTGTAGGTGTTGCCACTACCAGCCCATCGGCCCAATAGGTATTCAGAAATTCGCCATTCAGGTAGGTATGTATCTTTATCATCGATGAAGAATCCTTCCGGTGGATGGTAAATTCATTCAAGGCAAAAGGTACATCGCCAAACAGGGGTACACTGCTGTCTAAGTGTAGCAGGCTGCGCTTTTCCAGCGTATAAGAGCCGCGTACCAGCGATAATATGGCTGCTTCCACTTCCTCTTCAGGTATCGCTGCCAGGAAACCCAGCCTGCCCAGGTTGATGCCTATCAGCGGTATATTGCTGCCGCCTACAAAGCATACCGTATCCAGTAGGGTGCCATCGCCCCCCAGGCTGAAGAGCATATCGGTATGAAAGGGCAGGTCGCTCTTGCCGGTAAACAGGCGCGGCGTAGCCTTCAGTTGTATATGCGGGGATATACGCTCATAAAAATCCTTATAGAACACCATTTGCATGGTGTTCATTTCCAGTAGTTGTATGATGTGCTGCAGCGTGGGTATATCCTGCGGCTCGAATGTGCGGTTGTAGAGTGCTACCAGCATGTCAGCAATTATTCGCTATTAATATGTAAATATAAACCTTTTTGTCCCAGGTGGTTCCATGTGTACTCCAGCCTGAATTTGAATTCGTAGGTAGAAACAAAGTCGAGGCCAAAACCACCCGAATACAAAGGTCTGTTGTTCAGGAAACTATTGCCGGGTATGCTGTTGTGCACATAGCCCACATCGGCAAACACTTTGGGGTATATACGGAAGGGTATCACCGACAGGTAACGGAACGGGAACCTGATGGTCTTATTGATAAGCTCATACTTCAGGTTGGTGCGCAATACGCCGTAATGCGTACCGTCTATCACGTAGTATTCATAGCCGCGTACATATTCGCTATTGCTACCCATGGCATACCTGAAGGCATAGGGCGGGTCCTTGGGTACACCCAGCCTGCCGCGTAATACCTCGGCAAAGTAAAATTTGGTACGCCCCAGTTTTTTAAAATATCCCACCTCGCCCATGGCATAGCTCTGAAACCCAATGCCTTTAATGCCGATGCGTGCACCGGCATAGCCCACTACTTTCCATCCCGTCATGGGGTAGTTCCAGTTGTCTACCCGGTTCAGGTCATAGCGGTAGGTAAGTTCCATCAGTTGCAGGCTTTTGCTGCCATCTTTATAATAGTCGCGGTTCAGTTGTATGATGGTGTCTTCCACTTTAAAATCGCGGTAGCGAAACTCCACGGTATGTTTATTTGCATAGGCAGGGCGCAGTACATACAGCGCCGCTGCTTCAAACTGGCGGATGATGTATTTGCCCGGTTTCTTTACAAAGCGCAGTTTATTGCTGTCGGTCGTGTAAAAGGTTTCCTCATTCTGCGCAAAAAAGAAAGAGGCACCTAAGCCATGCTGCTGGTTCTTATCTATATAGGGTTTAAAATATTCCAGCCCGAATTTTTGGGTATAACCCACCTGCACGGTAGCGCTCAGTTGCTCCATATTCCCGCGAAAGTTGCGGTGTTTCAGCATTACGCCCAGGTTGGCACGGCGTATATCGCGGTTTTGTTCATTCCACCATACGTTGAAGTTGCGGTCGGCCAGCTTCAGGGTAAATTCGGGTATGATAAACCACTGTTCCCGCACTTTTATTACCCAGTCTATAGTACTGTCATTCACTACCTGTGTCAGGAATATCACTTCCGAAAAGAGGGTAAGGTTCAACAGCCTTTTTTTATTGATATCTATAAGGGTTTCAAGGTCATACTTCTGCAGCGAATCATTCTCGCCAATGCTCATTTCGCGCAGCAGCACGGCTTTTTTCGTTTTCTTATTACCCTCAAATATGATGTGGCGCAGCCATACCTTGTCTGCCAGGCGCTGCCTGCTGCTATCGGGCACGGCTTTTTGCGCATAAGCGCTTGTAGCTGCCGCTATTAGCCATATATACAACAGGAGGTAATGCTTCATTTTGAAAAACGCTGCAAGATACTATTATGCCTGCGCATGCCATATGCAGGAATGAATAAATATTGTGCCCTAACCTTTACGGCCTGGGTGTGGTCTTATAGAATAATTCCATATCTCGTAACTTTAAAAACACCCGAGCGTTTTTAGATATTATGACCAAACGTATTTCCCTCGCTATTATTACAGGCCTATTTAGCATCCTTGCTATCAATGCCTGTAAGCATGAACCTTATGTAAACCCTGCCGACCAGACCTATGGTGGCTTCCCCGATGCTATAGGTAAAATAATGATCAACCGTTGTGCTACCGCCGGTTGCCACAATGCAGCTACGCGCTCAGCAGGCTTGCTGCTGGATAGCTGGGAGCATCTTTTTGAAGGTGGGGTGAGCGGTGCGGCTGTTATTGCCTACAGTCCTGAATTGAGCCCGCTGTTATATTTCATCAATACAGATAGTAGCTTAGGTGCCGTGGCAATACCCACAATGCCGAATGATAGCACTACGCTGAGCAAAGAGGAGTACCTGGCTATACGCGACTGGGTAGCAGCAGGCGCACCCAATCGCGAGGGGAAGATACCCTTCAGCGATAATGCCGAAACAAGGCAGAAGATATACCTCACCATGCAGGGCTGCGACCTGCTGGGCGTAATAGATGCCCAAAGCATGCAGGTGATGCGCTACCTGAAAGTAGGCGACCCGGCTGTGCCGCAAAACTTACCACACTGTGTACGCGTATCGCCCGATGGCAAATATGCCTATGTAAGTGCGCTGAACAGCAAATATGTGCAGCGCATAAACACCGCTACCGATAAGATAGAAACATCGCTGCGGCTGCCTGATAATGGCAATACGGCATGGAACTTATTATACATCACGCCCGATAACAATGAGCTGATAGTAAGCAACTGGATAGAGAACGGCTATATATCGTGGGTAAATGCCAAAGATATGCAGCCGCTGGACCCTATACCCTTCCAGTTGAAAACGCCGCATGGCATCACCAGCAATGCCACCGGCGACACCTTTTTTGTAACGGCAGAGAAATACAACGCGGTATATAAAATAGTACCGCCTCGCAATGGTGAGCAGCCGTTTCTCGATACCATATCCATTGTAACAGGACAGGCCCCTAAGTTTAACGATAGCAGCGGTGCACCACAGCCGCACGAAATCATGATGGTGCCCGATTTCTCCAAATACCTGCTTACCTGCCAGCGCAGCAATGAGGTAAGAGTGCTGGATGCCTTTACCGACCAGGTATTGGCCGTGATACCTACCGGCACCTTCCCGCAGGAAATAGCCATTTCTAAGACACAGCCATACGCTTTTATCACTTGTATGGAAGATGTGAATGGCATTGGTAAAGGCTGTGTAGAGGTTATCAACTATAAGACCCTGCAAAAAGTAAAGACCATCAGGAATGCCAGGTTCTCCAAGCCGCATGGTATAGCGGTAGATGATAAGAATGGGCTTGTGTTCATTGCCAGTTCAAATATGGGTGGTCCCAATCCACACCATCCACCACCACAAAGCTGTGGTTCGTCATCCAATGGTACCTATCATGTGTACAACCTGAATACGCTGGAGCCGGTAAACAATCGTGCCTACATCGTTACGCCTGCGCCTTATTCTGCCGATGTGCGGTTTAAATAAAGAAGGTAGTAGCTTTGCAGTATGCTTACTGTATCATTGCACGGGGTGAAGGTAGTAGCACCCATAGGGCTGTATCCGCAGGAAAAGATAATGCCCAATACCTTTGAGGTAGATGTAGATGTATGGGTGCATACAGAGCCCGGCGAACCGTGGCCGTTTGTAGACTATGCCATTATCAATGATGTGATACTAAGCGTATTCACCCCCGATGTGCAACTGCTGGAAGAACTGGCGCAGCATATACACCACCGCGTAAAGCTGCAGTTTGAAGATATGGCGCAGAAGATAAAAGTATGCGTGCGCAAGCTGCACCCGCCCTTCAGTAATGAAGTGGCCTTTTCGCAGGTGTGCTGGGAGGGGTAATTCTATTTGTCGTTTTTATTCCTGTTATTGTCGCATCTGCACAGGTTGAGGCTTGATATTGTTGCCGAGCTTTGTATCGTCACAAACAATATCATGTATGAACAACAAGCACATTCTAACTATTCTCGTTTTCACGATTGGTGTATGCATGGCATCTTGCCAATCACAACAGAAAGAAAACCAGCCAACTGCTACAGTAGCACCTAAAGACACAATTGCAGATAAGCAGCTGAAGCCTGCAGAAAGCGGCTATGCAGATGTGAACGGACTAAAGCTATATTATGAAGTATATGGCAGTGGCAAACCCCTTGTACTGATACATGGCTCTTATATGAACATTCCCCTGAACTGGCTGCACATCATACCCATGCTGGCCAAAGACCGCAAGGTGATAGTAGCCGAGATGCAAGGTCATGGCCGCACCCGCGATACCGACCGTGAACTGAGCTATGAAGGCATGGCAGATGATGTATCGGGCCTGCTGCAGCATTTGAAGATAGACAGTGCCGATATACTGGGCTATAGCATGGGTGGCGGTGTAGCCTACCAGTTTGCAATACGCCACCCCAAACAGCTACGCAGGTTGGTGATACTATCGGGCACGTATGCGCACGATGGCTGGTGGCCGGATGTAGAGGCGATGTATGCTACCATTACCGCAGATATGTTTAAAGGCTCGCCCATACAGAAGCAATATGATAGCCTTGGCAATGACCCGGCTCACTTCGCTGACTTTGTAAAGAAGGTGATAAGCATTGACCTTAAACCTTACGACTGGACCAAAGAGGTGAAGAACATACAAGCCCCAATATTCATAGCCCTGGGCGATGCCGATGGAGTAAGATATGAGCATGCGCTGGAGTTATTCCGTGCTAAGGGTGGTGGCAAGATGGGCGATATGGCAGGCCTTCCAAAATCGCGGTTGGCCATACTTCCCGGCACTACACATATTGGGATGATGGTAAACACCCACCTATGGATACCTATGGTTACCGACTTCCTCGATTCTGACCTGAACGCTACACCACCTACTTTCTAACGATACTATTTAAATAATAGAGGCCGCGGCGTAGCAGCCTCTATTATTTAAAACGGCTGTTAACAGATAATGTAACTGGATTGTAAATTTCGTCCAACCGTTGCAATTCATAGCATGTCTTTTTATGAAATGTGTTTTCTTTATACTAAAATATATACCTTATGAAACCTATTTTCTTATTAGTAGCATTGCTAATTTCTGTTAATTCATTTTCTCAAACACCCGTCAGCGGTGGTATTTACAGTAGCACAACCTGGGGAAAAGCTAATAGTCCATATGTGGTTAGTGGTAATCTTGTTGTTTTCGACAATGTAACATTGACTGTCGAGCCGGGCGTTACTGTTATGTTTGATGCAGGTGCGCAGATGGAATTACGCGGTCGCTTAGAGGCTGTTGGTACTGCTACAGATACAATATCATTCAAAGGTTCTCAAAGTGGGTGGAACTGGTGGAAAGGTATCAAAGCATTATCTGCTTCCTCCGGCACTGGCTATCAATTGAATTTTGAGTATTGTTACTTTGCTGACGCACAGCTACTTTTTGATCTTGATCTTGCTTACCAAGGTCCTTATAACTTCAGGAAAAGCACTTTTTATCAAAACACGGTCATTAGTAATGATGAACCTCTAGGTGGTATGTATATTGACCATTGTCTTTTTCTTCAAAATAAAACAGGGCCATACGGTGGTGGTGATTTCGGTAGGGTATATGTTACAAACTCACAGTTTATAAATAATGAGATCGGAATGTATGGAGGAAATGTTGATAGCTGTGTATTTATAGGTAATTCCAAAATGGGCGCATATATGTATCAAAGTATTACCAATAGCATCTTCTATAATAATAAAGTAGGCATTTTAGCAGATCACCATCATGATACTAAGATTCAAAACAATGAGATACATAATAATGAAATAGGTATTGAAATAGACCGTATGTGGCAGCAATCTGATATTGTATTACGAAACAATAAAATCTGCAATAATAGCACGTGGAATATTCAATATAACTACATTAACAGCGTTGATATATCAGATAATTGTTGGTGTACTAATGATTCAACAGCTATCCGTTCAAAAATAAGGGATGGCTATATGGATACTCAATATGGATTACTTAATTTTTACACCTGGCTTGATTGTGAATTAACGAATCCAAACCCTACTAAAGTAGAACAGATAAATAATACTCCTGCATTGAAAGCATATCCTAACCCGTTAGTTGACATATTAGTACTAGAATTTGAAGGCAATAATAATGCGACTATTAGCATCACTGATATGGTTGGGAAACAACTGTACAACTCAACATCTTCTATCAATAAAAACACACTGGATACCCGTCTATGGACACCTGGAATTTATTTAGTTAGATACACGATAGGTAATCAAAGCAATGTTATTAAAGTAGTAAAGGAATAGTTAAGTCTTTAAAAGATAAAGGGCTGCAATTGCAGCCCTTTATCTTTTATGCGTTCAGCAGGTTTTCTATTGCTGTATCGTATGCGTGTTTCCAGTCTTTTATATAGCCCCAGTCTTCGCTATCTATTTTGATGTTGCCACCGGCTTTTACCGTACCTATTTTGCTGTAAGGATGGCTGCCCAGCGCTGCTTCGAAGGCAGCAACCTTATCGGCGCTAACACTTACTACTACGCGGCTTTGCGTTTCGCCATACAGGAAGGCATCTTTGCGGATATTGCTATCTGTCGCTACTTCAAAGCCCATGTTCTTTTGCATAGCGCTTTCTACCAATGCTACGAACAGGCCACCTTCTGCAGTATCATGTGCGCTGTTTACCAGCTTTTCGCGTACCACTTTCAGTACTACATCCTGCAGGGCTGCTTCCTCTTCCAGGTCGAAGTGGGGAGCAGGGCTGTGGGTAACACCCAGTACATTATATACATACTCAGAGCAATTGATATCGTTACGGTTTTCACCTATCACGTATATCGCATCGCCATCGTTTTTGAAGTACATGGTCATCTTCTGGTCCAGGTTATCCAGCACGCCCACCATGCCTATAGTAGGTGTAGGATATACCGGGCCATCATCGCTGCTTTGGTTGTAGAAGCTAACATTACCACCTGTAACCGGTGTGCGCAGCTTGCGGCAGGCATCGCCCATACCTTTTATAGCATGTACAAACTGGTAGTACACTTCTTTATTGTAAGGGTTGCCAAAGTTCAGGCAGTTGGTAATAGCTACCGGCAGGCCACCGCTACATACGATGTTGCGCGCTGCCTCGCTCACCGCCATCATACCACCCTTGTAAGGATCGGCAAATACATAGCGGCTGTTGCAATCGGTAGTCATAGCGATGCCCTTAGGGCTGCCGTGTACGCGTGCTACGGCAGCATCGCTCGGCTCGTTGGTTTGGGTATTGCCCGTACCTACCATGCTATCGTACTGCTCATATACCCAGCGCTTGCTGGCAATGGTGGGCAGTTTTACCAGTTCCATACCTACTGCTATCAAATCAGCCGGAACAGCTACGCTGTCGGGGTTGAACGCTTTTATCTGCTCGAAATACTTAGGTTCTTCATAATCGCGGGTATATACCGGCGCACCGCCACCCAACACCAGGCTAAAGGCAGGCACATCGGCCACCAGTTCGCCATTCATGTAGTATTTCAGGTTCTTATCTTCCGTTACCTCGCCTATCTGCACGCAGTGGATATCCCATTTATCGAATATCTGCTGCACCTCAGCCTCGCGGCCTTTCTTCACCACTATCAGCATACGCTCCTGGCTTTCGCTCAGCAGCATTTCCCATGGTTGCATATTGTGCTGGCGGGTAGGTACTTTATCCAGGTGGATGATCATACCGTGTTCGCCTTTGGCGCTCATCTCGCTGCAAGAGCAGGTAATGCCCGCAGCGCCCATATCCTGCATACCTATCAGCGCACCGGTAGGTATCACCTCCAGGCAGGCTTCCAGTAGTTTCTTCTCTTCAAACGGATCGCCTACCTGTACTGCCGGCAGGTCGTTCACGCTGTCTTCACTGATATCTGCCGATGCGAAAGATGCGCCGCCGATACCATCTTTACCCGTGGCCGCACCTACTATGAATACCGCATTGCCCGCACCATAAGAAGTAGCCGATACGGTTTGACCCGCCTTAACGATACCCACGCTCATGGCATTTACCAGTGGATTGGTCTGGTAGCAGCTATCAAAGTATATTTCGCCCGCTACGGTAGGTACGCCAAAGCAGTTGCCATAGTGGCCAATGCCTTTTACTACGCCCTTCAGCAGCCATTTTGTTTTAGGGTTGTCCAAACGGCCGAAGCGCAGCGAGTTGAGCGATGCGATAGGACGTGCGCCCATCGTGAAGATATCGCGGTGGATGCCGCCTACGCCGGTTGCCGCACCCTGGAAGGGTTCGATAGCCGATGGGTGGTTGTGCGACTCTATCTTGAACACGCAGCCCAGGCCATCGCCTATATCTACCAGCCCGGCATTTTCTTCACCGGCCTTTACCAGCAGGCGTTCGCCATCGCGGGGCAAGGTTTTCAGTTGTGTAATACTGTTTTTATAACTGCAGTGTTCGCTCCACATTACGGAGTACATGGCAGTTTCGTTGAAATTGGGTGTACGCCCCAGTATCTGTTTTATCTGTTCAAATTCTTCTTCGCGAAGGCCAAGTTTGACCGCTTGTTCGAGAGTAGCTTCCTGCATATTTGGATTTGAAAGCGCAAAGGTAGTTAAAAGTGTGGTTTTGGGTTATATGTTGTTTTGTTGCGCTTTGTTTCTTTTTCTCTCGTTTTGTGTGGTGTTTATTGCTCTTGTCATCGTGGTTGTTC
>CAMLKS010000004.1 GCA_946480675.1 uncultured Bacteroidota bacterium | reverse complement strand
ATGGTTCCACATATGGGGCAGGTTGTAAGCCACATGCGCCATAGCGGTTATCTGGTCATCAGTCCAGTTATTACTCAGGTCTTGCGGCAGAGTAACATTATGCTTTTGCAGCATGGTCTTAAACTCCGCTACGCCACTGGTGTAGTAGTCTTCAAGGTGCTGAAACGCGATACAGTTGGCATAGCAGTGCTTTTCACCCAGTATCTTCGAAAGTCCATATGACAGTGCATGGCATACGCCCACTTCCGAATACGTAAGGCTCAAACCACCCATCAGCGATGCCACCATCAGCTTATCATCATTCTCCGGTGTTTGACCGGCATGATCGCCCAGGTATATATCACGGCATAGCTTCAATGATTGCTCTGCATAGGCGTGACTGAATGCATTGTTCAGCATACCATTTTCCGATTCTATACAGTGGATATACGTATCCATTCCTGTATAAAACCATTTATCGGTAGGCACACTGGCTATCAGTTCAGGGTCAAGAATTACCTGGTTGAAAACCGTCCAGTCACATTTCAAACCCAGTTTCTTTTCAGGGCCTGTCAATACCGCCGTCATAGATACCTCTGCACCCGTACCGGATATGGTTGGCACGCCCAGGTGGTAAATGCCCGGTTTCTTTATCAGGTTCAGGCCCTGGTATAAGGTAGACGAACCTTCATTGGTAAACATCAGCGATATGGCTTTGGCTATATCCATAATGCTGCCACCGCCTATGCCCACCACACCGGCTGGTATACCTTTGCTGTTCAGTATCTCATCGCGCAGGCTGTCTATCTGCTCTGTTGTAGGCTCATTTGGGTCTACATCTACAAAGCGTATCTCATCTCCTTCTTTTACAGGTATGCGGTGTTTCAGCGGCTTATCTGTAAAATAGTTGTCTACTATAAAAAGTACAAAATGGTTGTTCTCCTTGCGCACGGGCTCCAGTATGCCATCCATGGTTTCAAAGCTGCCGCGGCCGTAAACTACCTTCTCAATGTTTTTAAAATTCTTATGCATGTGCTGTTGCTAATGCTTTAGTAACACTCTCTGAAATTTTCGCTGCCAGTTCTTTCACTTGTTCTTCCGTCCATGTGCAGCGTATGCCGAATGATATCAGGCGGCCTATCACGTTTTGCGATTTTGGCAGGTCCAAGTTATTATAATCCTGTGGCGCACCCAGTAGTTGTATCGGCAGTTTCGATGCGGTATCCAGGTTCTTCACATGGTCCCACTGGTTGATGAAGTGGTACATGTTTTTGAACCAGTAGTCGAAACCAACCACGCCAGCGTTGTTGAACTCATCTACCACGCGCTGTGCTGCTTCCGGTGTTTCCATCAGCAGGTTCAGGAAGGTAGCAGAATCGCCATCCGGGTCTGCAATCTTTGCAAAACCAATACCCGGTGTTGCAGACAGCAGTTCTGTCAGCATCTTTTTATGCTTGCGGTTAGCAGCCAGTACCTGCGGCACGCGGCGCGTTTGCGCAACGGCTACCGCGGCGTTCAGCTCACCTATACGGTAGTTGAAGCCCAGTACCGGGTGCGGCTCCATACCACGCTTAGCACCTACATGCGAGTGGCCGTGGTCTGAATAGTACTCTGCTTTTTTATAAACTTCTTCATCATTCGTTACCAGTATGCCACCCTCGCCCGCTGTTGCTATTTTAAAGAAATCGAACGAGAAGGCGCCTGCTTTGCCCCACAGGCCGGTAGCCTTGCCTTTATACGATGCGGCAAATGCTTGTCCTGCATCATCTACCAGTGTCAGGTTGTGCTCGTTTATCACTTCCATAATGCTATCCATATCGGCAGCACTACCGCACATATGCACCAGGCATACACCTTTTGTTTTGGGGGTTATGGCTTTACGAATGCCCTCTGCGCTCAGGCACAGGGTTTCATCCAACTCTGCAAATACCGGCAGCGCACCTATGAACAGTACGGCTTCTATAGTAGCTATAAATGTAAATGGAGGAACAATCACCTCATCGCCCGCACCAATACCTGCCGCAGCCAGGGCCGTAATAACAGCCGTAGAACCGCTGCTGGTAGCCAGAGCATATTTGGCGCCGGTTATCTTTTTTGCTTCTTCTTCAAATTCTTTGGCTTTCCAGTGGCCGTTGCGTTGTGCATCGTGGCCATAGCGAAACAGGACACCTGTTTCCAATACATCATTCACCTCTTTACGCTCTTCTGCTCCAAATAGTTCGGTACCGGGCATGTGTAGAAAATTTAGATGGCAAAACTACTGATTTAAACCGAGAGGGTAAACCCTAATACTTTGTTATAATCATAGTTTTACATCCTTGAAAATGAATTATATAGTAATTTAATGCATGTAAATTCACCTGCTTGAAAACATCCATCGGGAAACTATTCACCTTTGTAATGGCACTCCTCTTTTGCCACTTAAATACTTCTGCTAAATCCGGTAACACCACGTACGATATTCAATCCTTTGAAGGCAAGAAAGAAAAATTGCTGATAAGGAATACCCATTCCGAAACGATTGTAGTTATTCATAAAGCTGACACACTAACCTTTTATGGGAATAAGCATGGCATAAGGGATGTAAAGCTTTTGAATCCATATTTTCTGCAAATAACGTATGGAATGCCTGGTGGCAGCGAAGTAAAACGCAGAGCTATCGTAGTTGTTTGCATCTACAATAATAAACTACACATACCACTTCCCGTGTTTACTACCTCTGAAAGCTTTGTACATGGGATGTTCTTCGATTTTAACCTGGTAAGCCTAAAAATAGAACCCGACCTGAAAAACAAATTTGAGCTCACTGTTACTGAACATGTTTACGCCCGCGACTTAGACGATTCTTCTAAAATACTGTATGATGAAAGTATAACTACAGTAGTAAAATTCGATACGGCCACAAACCTATTCTATAATAGAAGGGAAAACCTGAATAAGCAATATAAAGTTTTGAAAGAACGCACTACTAATGCAGACGTCGAAGAAATGATTTCGGTAAAAGGAGAGTTGCCAGTATTAAAACTAAATAATCCCAAGTGTAAAGAATGTGGTGATGGGGCTTTGTACCTATACTACAACAAAAACTGGTTTGAAGAATTAGCAGCTTATGATAACATAAGCAGGCTGGGTAGTATAACTTATTAGCGTCTTAATCACAGGAATTTATCTCCCAATACCTCCATTATCTTATCTGTAGCGCCCAGATTTTCCTGCATATACGTCTTGATGGCGGTTTGCATGGAATGGCGCATTTTTTCATCGGAAATGAACTGCTGCAATAAACTGTTAAATTCTGTTTCATTGCGGACGGGGAAGGCCAGCTGACGGGAAACCATTTCTTTGGCTTCAACAAACTTTTCGTACTCTGGCCCCATAAAAACGGGTAGCCCAAATATGGCAGGCTCTAATATATTATGGATGCCCCCCTTCTGAAAACCACCACCTACAAATGCCAACTCACCATACCCATACAGGCTGGAAAGCATACCGATATTATCAATGATAAGCACCTTAAACCCACAAGGCTCTTGCTTCAATTCTGAATACAGCACACTATTGGTAAGAAAGTAACCCTGTATGTCTTCAATGTGCGATTTATGAACTTCATGGGGGGCTATGATAACCCGCCAGTCATCAGGCAGTATATCCACAGCTTTGTTCAGCAGCGCCTCATCGCCCGGCCATGTACTACCCGCTATAAGCAATTTACTGTCCCCTTTAAAACGCTCTATCAGTTCGTATTGCTTAGCGTTCGCTGCTATCTGCGCTACTCTATCGTAGCGGGTATCGCCCGATACAACTACATTGTTTGTGACACCTATACTGCTTAGTAATTGCTTTGAATTTTCATCCTGCACAAAGATGTAGGCAAACGATTTCAGTATCTCTCTGAACAAGCCACCATACCTTTTAAAGAATGGTTGCGAAGAACGGAAAGCCGCAGAGATAAGCACGGTAGGCACACCCTGTTTTTTCAATTGGTGCAGGTAGTGATACCAGAACTCATACTTCACAAAAATGGCCAGTGAAGGGTTCACTAATTCTATAAACTGCTTTGCATTGCCCGCCCCATCCATCGGCAGGTAAAACACATAGTCTGCCCCATCATAATCTTTACGTATCTCGTAGCCCGAAGGCGAAAAGAAAGTAAGCACTATTCTATAACCAGGGTACTGCGCCTTGATGGCTTCTATAACGGGCCGCCCCTGTTCAAACTCTCCCAGCGATGCACAGTGCACCCATATACGCTTCTCGTCCTTTCTTTGCAAGGCATTCGCCATCTGTCCGAAAATGCCTTTTCTGCCGCGTAGCCATTTACGTGCCTTTTCATTGAAAAGCGATGCAACCCTTATACCCAGCGCATATAAGACCAGAAATATATTGTAGAGAAAAACCTGCACGTAATAAAGATAAGGCAAACTCAATCAGGTTAACACTCAGGCAAGCTAATGGGAATATGCATAGCCAGTCCGCCTTCAGCCGTTTCTTTATACTTATGGTTCATATCCAACGCGGTTGCCCACATGGTATTTACCACGTTGTCTAAAGACACACGTGCATTATCGGGATTGCTTTGCAGTGCCAGTTGCGATGCCGTAATGGCTTTGATAGCGCCCATTGTATTACGTTCTATACATGGCACCTGCACCAGCCCGCCTACAGGATCGCAGGTTAGGCCCAGGTGGTGCTCCATAGCTATTTCCGCGGCCATCAGGCATTGGCGGACATTACCCCCCAGGCATTCTGTGAGCGCAGCCGCCGCCATCGATGAGGAAACGCCTATTTCTGCCTGGCAGCCACCCATAGCAGCCGATAGTGTAGCACCTTTCTTAAAAATGCTGCCTATTTCAGATGCTGTAAGCAGGAATTGAATGATCTTTTCATCATCATAACCATCGCAGAAGGCGATGTAATATTGAAGCACCGCAGGCACTACACCCGCAGCACCATTGGTAGGTGCCGTTACCACGCGGCTAAAGGAGGCATTCTCTTCATTTACTGCCAGGGCAAAACAACTTACCCAATCCAGCGTATATTGAAAGCCTTGTCCGCCACTGCGTATGGCATCTATCCATTCTTTATAATTGCTATATGCACGCCCCTGCAGCAGTTTTTTATTCAGTCCTGCTGCACGTCGTGTCACATGTAGCCCACCCGGCAGTTCACCAGATATATGGCAACCGCGATAGGTACAGTCACGCATCACTTCCCATATCTTCAGCACTCCGGCTTTGGTAGCAGCCTCGCTACGCCAAGCATGCTCATTTTCCATCACTACTTCCGATATGCTCAGCCCCGTTTTCCGGCACCAGTGCAGCAGGTCTTTCGCATTATCTATCGGGAACGGCAGTTCTACTTCATTGGCACCACCACCCGTTTCACCCTCTTTTATCACAAAGCCACCACCTATAGAATAATAAGTCTCTGCTATTTTATCACCATTATCAAATGAGCAAAGAAAAGTTACGGCGTTTGGGTGCTGTGGCAGACTTTCATTCATCAGGAATACCACATCTACCGCCGGGTCAAAATCTATTTCCTTTTCCAGCCCCAGCATCATTTTCTTCGTCGCACCTATTTCCATGATGCGCGGGCCTATCTGGTTCACATCAAATGTTACCGGGTCTTCACCATTCAAGCCCAGTATCACCGCCACATCCGTACCATGCCCCTTACCTGTCTTCGCCAGCGAACCGTATAGCAATACCTGTACAGCCTTTACATGTTCTATGCCTTTCTGCCTGATGGTATTTACAAAACGCTCTGCGGCACGCCATGGGCCAAGGGTGTGCGAACTGCTGGGGCCTACTCCTATCTTAAAAATATCGAATACCGATATATTTTCTTTTTTCACTGTTTGAGGTGGTATTAATAAAAAAGGGGAAATATAAATTTCCCCCTAAAGATACTATGAAGCTCACAAAAAATCGTTCACTATTCCTTATTACGGCATCAGCACATGGTCTATCACGTGTATCACACCGTTTTTCTGGTTTACGTCTGCAATCGTCACTTTAGCAGTACCCCCTTTCGCATCTTTTACCCATACGCTGCCGTCTTTCATCATAAAGGTCAGTTCTTCACCTTGTACGGTTTTAGCTGTTGTCTTACCACCATCTGCTTTTATCCTGGCCATCAGTTCTTTAGCATTCCATTTGCCAGGCACCACATGGTAAGTAAGTACCGATGTCAGCTGCCCTTTATTCTCCGGTTTAAGCAGGTTATCTACCGCACCCTTTGGCAGCATATTAAAAGCTGCGTTTGTTGGGGCAAATACAGTGAACGGGCCATCACCTTGCAGCGTTTCTACCAGTCCGGCAGCTTTTACGGCCGCTACCAGTGTAGTGTGGTCTTTAGAGTTCACCGCATTCTCTACTATATTCTTTGAAGGGTACATAGGGGCTCCGCCTACCATTACCGTTTTCTCTCCTTTGGCAAAGACTTGCGCAGGTGCAAATGCCAGCGCAGCTATTGCCAATGCAGGTATTAACATGATACGTTTCATACATCTGTTGTTTTTATTGGTTAATAATTGTGTTACAGATACAGATACGCGCTGTTTTTATTTTTGGTTTTGCCAATGCTTAAAAAAATAGAAAAACGCCCTGCAAGGCTTTCCTGCAGGGCGTTTCCGCACTATTATTTTTTTCTACCTATTGCGTATTCATTTGAAAAGGCAGCAACATCATCAGTTTACCATTCATATTTTTCAGTTGCTTGATGTGCTTGTACCACTCATACTCCGTACCCAGTTCTTTTTCTACAGCTGTTTTCACCATAGCGGCTGCGGCGGTGTTACCATTCAGCCTGCGTATCATCGTTTCAAACCTGTCAATCGGTTCAGGGTAGGTAACTACTTTATAATCTTTCACTTTCGCCAGTGTTGCGGCACTCGCTATGGCCCTGTCCAGTCCGCCCAGTGCGTCTACCAGTTTTATTTGCAGGGCATCCGTACCACTCCATACGCGTCCCTGGGCTATGCTATCTACATCTGCCACAGTCATTTTACGGCCGGCGGCAACCCTGCTCTTGAATATTTCGTATATATTATCTACAGAGTGCTGCATCCGTGCCGCCTCATCGGCTGTAAGGGGGCGTATGCCATTCGGGAAGTCTGCATACGGTGCGTTCTTCACACCATCAAATGTTACACCCAGCTTGTTTTTCATCAGCTTCTCGGTGTTGAACATCATGGTGAATACTCCTATGCTGCCCGTAATGGTATTCGGCATGGCAAAGATGCTATCGGCCTGGCAGGCTATATAGTACCCGCCCGATGCAGCCACATCACCCATCGATACCACCAATGGTTTCTTCTGTTTCAGCAGGTGCAGTTCCCGCAGTATCACATCCGATGCCAGCGCGCTACCCCCCGGTGAGTTTACACGCATTACCACAGCCTTTATCTTATCGTTATTGCGCACCGCGCGAATACTCTCAATAAAATCCTGCGATGCTATCTGGTAATCATCATCGCCTTCTCCATCTACAATGCTGCCTTCTGCATACAGCACGGCTATACGTGTATCACCTTTAGCACCACCTCTTACGTGTTGTGCGTACTCATCCAGCGATATGTATTTTATCTTGTCCTTATCCTTCACATCTGTCTTCGCTTTGATGCGGCTTTCTACCTGGTCCCAATAGGTAAGGCCATCTACCAGTTTATGCTTCAGCGCATCGTTCGGAAATTCTATAGCACCGGTATTTACCAGCGTTTGTATAGCTGCTGTATCCTGCTTGCTATGCGTAGCCACGGCGTTAATAAACTCTGCCCAGAAATCTTTTTGAAACGCTGCTACCTGCAGGCGGTTGGCATCGCTCATCTTATCGGCACGGAAAGGTTCTGTGGCACTTTTGAATTTACCGGCATAGAATATCTCCGGCTCCACTTCCAGTTTATCTAATGTCCCTTTGAAGAAAGGCATTATAGTTGCAAAGCCTTTCAGTTCCATATCGCCCACGGGGTTCAGGTAAATGCTGTCAGCCGATGTAGCTACATAGTAGGCTGCCTGCGATACATTCTCGCCATAGGCATATACAAATTTGCCGCTCTTCTTAAATGCTTTTATCGACTGGCGCAGTTGTTGCAGCGTAGCCCAGCCATTCGGCGTTGGTTGCAGCTTTATCAATATACCTTTGATATTTTTATCATCGGCTGCTTTTTCTATAGCACGGGTGGCATCATACAGGCCGGGATTGTAAGAGCTGCCACTGGCAAAAAAGGCCAGCGAATTGCTTTCGCTCTGCTCATGAAACCTGTTCTTCAGGTCTATCAGCAGCACACTGTTTTGTGCCACTACCACTTCCGGTTCCGCTTTCATCGATTTAGATACCGCAGCCACTATCAGCCCTATTACCACGCCAAATATGATAACACCGGTCACGATCATCGCCAGCATCGAGGCGAAGAACATTTTAAAAAATTGTTTCATCAGTTATTTCTTTGAGTTCAGAATAGTTGGTTATTTGAACGTAGCAAATATACACGCTTAAATTATCGCCCCTGTAGCAATAATCGGTAAACAGGGGGGAATTAGGGGGTAAATGGCGGTTTGATAAGTATCTTTATCCTATGAAGCATTGCTGCTTGTTGTTCATCTGTTTGCTGACGGCCCTTCATATACAGGCGCAGCAACTTATCTGGCCTGCAAAAAAGGTAGAAAGGGCATACGAGATTGTCCTGAAAAACCCTCGGGCCATCATTTCCCAAATGCAATACCTGGAGGCTTTCCCTAAAGACAAGGATACTTTCATAGCCGTCTTCAATCCCGATGATAATAAACAGCTCTATAGCGTAAGCACTGAACACATAGCCCTGCTGCAAACCATTGCCGGCATCCTGCCCGATAGTGTATTGCGCATCGGCCTGGGCATTTGCAAAACAGCCAAATGGAGCAGCGGCCCGGTAGATAAACTGCAGCATATGATGCTATCGGTTGCTGCTGCCAATCCCGAATCTTTTGTGAACGAAATATACCTGCTGAAAAGAAAGGAGCGTGAAGCAGCCGTTGCCTTCCTGGCCGATGTGGAAAACAACCCACCCTGCCCTGAATACAAAGCACTAACGGATACGCTGCAAAAAATAGGCGCACACAACATTGCAGGCATGCTCACGTGGTCGAAGGTAAACACACACTAAACTATGAGCGAACCTATATATAACACCATAGGCACGGGCTACAACACTACCCGCCGTGCCGATCCATACCTTGCAGGCAGGCTGTTTGAATTGATAAATGGCAACCCCGATGGCCTGTTCCTGGATATAGGCTGCGGCACGGGCAATTACCTTGTGGCACTGGAAGAAAAAGGGATGCGCTTTTACGGTGTAGACCCATCTGAAAAGATGTTGAGTATCGCACGCACCAAAAGCAGCAAGGCAATTTTCATACAGGGCAAGGCAGAAGCCTTACCCATCGAAAACAATTACTTCAACGGCGCTATGGGCAATTTCACCCTGCATCATTGGGATGATATACAAAGTGGGTTGCATGAATTGTACCGTGTACTGAAACCAGGTGCCGGCATGGTACTCCTCAGCTTTACACCACAGCAGTTGCTCAACTACTGGTTATGCCATTACTTTCCCAAAATGATGCAGCTATCATCGCAGGTGATACCGGAATGGGATGCAATGGAAACCATGCTGAAGAACGCAGGCTTTAAAAACATCGGCACCGAAAAATACTTTGTGCACGATGATTTGCAGGACCATTTTCTCTATTCCAACAAGCGCAGGCCCGAACGCTACCTCGACCCGGCCGTACGCAATGGCGCATCCTCCTTCACCGCATTTTCTACACCCGAAGAAGTGGACGCAGGATTAATAGCATTAGAGGCCGATATAAAATCCGGCAAGATCAATGAAGTGATGCAGCAGTATAGCGATGAACTGGGCGATTATTTGTTTATAACGGCGATGAAGAATTAAATGGTGATATTATCTTTAAGATTATAAATCATTATCACATGCCGCAACCCAACAAAGTAAAGTTTGACTGGTGGTTTTATATCGTACCGGTCCTGTTCGTATTATCCGCTTTATTTCATTACGGATTGTATAATGCACCCGGAATACTAAGGGTAGTTATATATTACCTGGGGCCACTTTCGGTGAGTGCACTTGCTATTCTTTTCATCTTTATAGGCATCATCCATGCATTGGTAAAAAGGCCTTTTCTAAATAAAAAAAGGCTCATCAGCTTTGGCTTGCTGCTGTTGTTTCCTATCAGCTTTATTGTGTTTATGGGTACTAATGGAAATATTATGTCCGCATTCCCATCTACGCATGTCAACTACAAAAGCAAAGTGCGCTACAGGTTGCCATTGGATGGCGATATTGCTGTAGCGTGGGGCGGGAATACTGCCGATGTAAACTACCATGTAATAGCTCCTGACCAGCGCTGGGCTTACGATTTATTAGTAATAAAGAACGGCTCCACACACACGGGTAGCGGTAAGAATGTGGAAGATTACTATTGCTATAACTTACCCGTATTATCTCCTGCAGACGGGAAAGTAGTAGCTGTGTACGATAAAATGCAAAATGCAAAAATTGGCGAACTGGGCGCCGAACCTGCGCATGGCAACCATGTAATCATAGAAACTGCACCTAAGGAATACATGATATTATGCCACATGAAACCAAAATCCATACTTGTAAAAAAAGGCGATGTAGTAAAACAAGGGCAGGAAATAGGCCGCGTCGGTAATAGTGGTAATACATCGGAGCCCCATTTGCATATCCATTTGCAAGACAGTAAAGAATTGTCCTTCGGCGAAGGCATACCCCTATATTTCAGTAATTACTACAAAAACAATCAATACATTGAAAGAGGGATGCCGCAAGGTGGTGTTGACCGCAACAATAAGTTGATAGGTGATGTAGTGAGGAATGCCCCATAAGCTGCTGCCGCCAAAAATTTATCTTTGTATGCCACTCATGCACCGATACAGTGAGGGTATTATTTATAACAGCAACTAAGCAAACATGCATCGGGAGATACTACAGGTTATTCAGGGCGATATTACAAAAGTAGAAGTGGATGCGATAGTAAATGCAGCCAACACATCATTACTGGGTGGCGGTGGTGTAGATGGCGCTATTCATCGCGCAGGCGGCAGTGCCATACTTGAGGCATGCATCAAGATAAGAAATAGGCAAGGCGGTTGCGATGTGGGCGAAGCCGTGATAACAACTGCAGGTAATCTGCCGGCAAAATTTGTCATCCATACCGTTGGCCCCGTGTGGAATGGTGGCGATAGCAATGAAGTAGCTTTGCTGGCATCGGCTTACAGCAACAGTCTAAAGTTGGCTATCGACAACAATGTGCAAACCATTGCATTCCCAAATATCAGCACGGGCATTTACAGGTTTCCCAAAGAAAGGGCTGCGGCTATTGCTATCCGCGCGGTTTCAGACTTTATAAACAACTACAGCTTTACCAGGATTGTATTTGTTTGTTTTGACGATGAGAACTATCAGCTGTATAATACCATCTTAAAATCCGGCGCATAAGAGCATGTCTGAAATATCAAACACCACCTACCTCCTCCTCGGCAGCAACGAAGGCAATCGTATGGACTGGATGCAGCAAGCCATTCAACAGTTGAACGATATGGCAGGTGCTGTCGTAGTGCAGTCGCGGGTTTACCAAACTGCTGCCTGGGGGCTCGAAGACCAACCCGATTTCTTAAATATGGCTATATGCATGAAAACAACACTATCGCCACAAGAGCTATTGAAGCAGATACAACAAGTAGAACAGAACCTTGGCCGTCAGCGCACACTGAAATGGGGGCAACGCACATTGGATATAGATATCCTCTTTTACAACCACGATGTAATAAATGACCCGCAGCTTACAATCCCCCATCCGCTGCTGCAGGAGCGGCGTTTCGCCCTTTCTCCACTGGCAGATATTGCCCCCGACTTTATCCATCCAATTCTTAACAAAACGATAGCGCAATTGCTCGAAGACTGCACAGACCCGCTCCCCACCACACTTATCGCAGATTAGCATATTAACCGGCAAGCTGTTATTAAAAAAGCTTGCATATTAGATTTATCTTTTTTAACTTGATATTCGTTAATTTCGCACGCCTTCAGGAGGGCCGGTGCTTCACGTTTTATTAAATATTGCGGATGATTTGACCTTTACCTCTGGTAAAAAATTGTGATATATGGGTGCTGTTACCTCGAAATCAAAACTAAACCTTAAAAAGTCGTTACAGGAGCATTTTGGCTTTGATGCTTTTAAAGGGGATCAAGAGAAAATTATTAAAAGTATCCTTTCGGGTACCGATACATTCGTCATCATGCCTACGGGCGGTGGTAAATCACTGTGCTATCAATTACCGGCGCTGCTCAGCGAGGGGGTTGCTATCATCGTATCGCCGCTGATAGCCCTGATGAAAAACCAGGTAGACCTGATACGCGGCTACAGTAGTAAAGACCATGTGGCGCACTTCCTCAATTCTACCCTCACCAAAGCACAACAGAAAAAGGTAAAGACCGACCTGCTGGAAGGCCGCACCAAGATGCTGTATGTAGCACCCGAAACACTAACCAAACAAGAGAATATCGACTTCTTCTCCGATATGAATATATCATTCGTAGCGGTAGATGAAGCGCACTGTATATCTGAATGGGGCCACGATTTTCGTCCGGAGTATCGCAAACTGCGCGATATGATAGAAGAGATAAACCCCAACCTGCCTATCATAGCCCTTACGGCTACCGCTACGCCAAAGGTGCAGGATGATATCGTAAAGAACCTCGCCCTTCGCGAGCCTAATATATTCGTATCCTCTTTCAACCGCCCCAACCTGTATTATGAAATAATGCCCAAGGGGAATAAAGAACAGGTGCTGAAAAGCATTGTGAAATTTATACATGGTATGAAGGGTAAGAGTGGTATCATCTATACCCTCAACCGTAAAACTACGGAAGAACTGGCAAGCACACTACAGGCCAATGGTATATCTGCCGTGGCTTACCACGCAGGGCTCGATGCCGGTGTGCGTGCTCAAAGGCAAGACCAGTTCCTGATGGAAGATGTGGATGTGATCGTAGCTACCATAGCCTTCGGTATGGGTATCGACAAACCCGACGTAAGGTTTGTAATACACTTCAACATACCTAAATCGCTGGAAAACTACTACCAGGAAACAGGCCGTGCCGGCCGCGATGGGCTGGAAGGTAAATGCATACTGTACTACTCTCATAAAGATGTGCAGAAGCTGGAACACCTGATGCGCGATAAGCCTTTGAGCGAACGCGAAATGGGCGCACAGCTGATATCTGAAACCGTTGCCTATGCCGAAAGCGGTGTATGCCGCCGCAAGCTATTGCTGCACTACTTTGGCGAAGAGCTGAAACAGGACAACTGCGGTAATTGCGACAACTGCCTGAACCCCAAAGAAAAACTGGAAGTACGCGATAGCTCTAAGATAGTGCTGGATGCCATCAACGAGCTGGACGAACGCTTTAATATAGACTACGTAGTAAACGTAATACTGGGCAAAACCAACCCGCAGATAAAGACCTTCCGCCACGATAAACTGAAATCGTTTGGTAGTGGTCTTATCATGGAGATGGAAGCCAATTTCTGGTACTCCCTCATCCGCCAGATGATGCTGGAAGGCTTGGTGCGTAAGGATATTGAAGAGTATGGCCTGCTGAAGATAACAGACAAGGGACACAAATTCCTGAAGAAGCCATTTTCTATCATGGTGGTGCTGAACCACAACTACGAAGATGCCGATGGTGATGATGAGGAAGTAAGCGGTGCCGGTGGTACGGCTGCTGCCGACCCTGTGCTGTTTGATATGCTGAAAGACCTGCGCCGCCAGGTAGCTAAAGAAAAAAACCTGCCGCCATTCGTTATCTTCCTCGAAAACTCGCTGGAAGATATGGCTATCAGCTACCCCACCACAATGGAAGAGTTGGAGAAGATACAAGGCGTAAGCAAGGGTAAGGCAATACGTTACGGTAAGAAGTTCGTAGAGCTTATCAGGAAGTATGTAGAAGAGAACAACATAGAAAGGCCCGATGATTTTGTGATGAAGAGCGTGGTAAACAAGAGCGGCATGAAGGTCTTCATCATCCAGAATATAGACAAGAAGATACCGCTGGAAACCATTGCCCGCAATAAAGACCTGAGCCTGCAAGACCTGCTGGTAGAAATGGAAACCATTGTGGCCAGCGGCACCAAGCTAAACCTGGACTATTGCCTGGAGCAGGAACTGGATGAGTACGAACAGGAAGACATCTTCGACTTCTTCCGTGGCAGCCATGATGACGACCTGGATAGCGCTTATGAAGAGTTTAAAGACAGGGATGTGACCATAGAGCAACTACAGATGATGCGCATCAAGTTTATGAGCGAATACGCTAACTAATAAGAAGATAACCACTGTAAACCGTAGCTTTTAGCTGCGGTTTATTTATTTTAGCCCCCATACAACCTTGCCTGATGAAAAAACTGTCAGCAGCTTTATTGTTATTATCGGCTATACCGGCAACAGCACAGCAGTATGGCTTTTCAAACAAGCATGCCCGCGTGGTGGAACGCGATGTAAGCACCGATGCTTCCGGCCGCGAATGGTTCAATATCCATTTTCAAACCACGTATATATACCAGTACAAGCCTTCATTTGCCAGCGCATATGCAGATACCAATAGCCTGACCGGCGCAGAGGCCAATGCCAATTCACTGACGGCTACGCTTTACCTGGGTGCACGCCTGTGGAAGGGTGCGGAAATATACCTGAACCCCGAACTGGCCGGTGGTAGCGGCCTGAGCCGTGCAGTAGGCATGGGTGGCTCTTCCAACGGGGAAACCTTTCGTATAAGCACGGCCAGCCCTACGCTATACCTGGCAAGGGGTTATTTCAGGCAGACCTTTGAACTGCGCAATAAGCATGCCCGCAAGGTAGGTATGCTGAACACACAGGAGGTAGAAAGCGGCCAGAACCGGTTGGCAGGTTATGAACCTAAGAACTACCTGCGCTTCTACATTGGGAAGCTATCACTTACCAACTTGTTTGATAACAATCAGTACAGCAACAGCCCACGTACCCAATTTATGAACTGGGCACTGATGAACAACGGTGCCTGGGATTTTGCCGCTAATACCCGTGGCTATACCTATAGCTTTGCTACCGAGCTGCAGCTGGGCAAGATGAACTATAAGGTGGCCGCTGCTGCCCTACCCCTTAGCGCTAATGGTCCCGACCTCAATACCGACTTTGGCGAAGCCATATCGGCCAATGCTGAGATCAGCAGGGCGATAACCATGAAGAAACGCCCCGGTAACATACGCTTGCTGGGCTACTACAACAGGGCCAATATGGGTAACTATCAGAAGGCTGTAGCCATGACCTATGGCGTTGTTCGCCCTGATATAAACATGGTTCAGCAGGCAGGTAACAGCAAGTATGGCTTAGGGCTGAACTATGACCAGCAGCTGAGCAATACCTTCGGTGTCTTTGCCCGCATAGGCTGGAACGATGGTAAGAACCAAACCTGGTGCTTTACCGAGATAGACCAGACGCTATCACTCGGGCTGAGTGCCAATGGCAGCAAGTGGAGACGCCCTAACGATAACATAGGCCTGGCCTTTGTGGTCAATGGTCTTTCGAAAGAGCACCAAAGCTACCTCGCGAATGGCGGGATGGGCTTTATGCTGGGCGATGGCCGCCTGAACTATGCGCCTGAATTCATTGGCGAGTTCTATTATAGCTTCAAACCTTTGAATGCAGGCATCTGGTTTAGCGGCGATTACCAGTTTTGCGCCAACCCTGGCTATAATGCCGACCGTGGCCCGGTACATATCTTTTCGGCCAGGCTGCATGTAGCGCTTTAAACACCTTATTTATAATGTTAGAGGTTGCCCATGGGCAACCTCTTGTTGTATATCTTACGCCGGGCCTTGTGGCTGCGGGGGCTGTTGCTCCCTGCCGCCACCTTGCTGGGGTGGTTTAGGTCCTTGTGGCCTGTTGCCCTGCGGACGCGGTGGACGTGGATTGTTTCCGCCCGGTGCCGGATTGTTTCCCTGTGGTTTCTCACCTGCATTTTGCGGCGGGCGATTGCTTCCACCTTGTTGCGGGCGGTTGCCTTGCGGGCGTTGTTCCCTATTACCGCCTTGCTGCTGCGAACGTCCCTCTACATTTTGTTGCGGTTTGTTGCCGCCCTGCTGTTGCGGGCGAGAACCACCTTGTTGTGGAGGACGCGGGGTGCCACCCTGTTGCTGTGGTTTGCCACCGCCCTGCTGTTGCGGACGGTCGCCACCCTGTTGTTGCGGACGGCCTTCCGCATTTTGTTGCGGTTTGTTTCCGCCGCCTTGCTGCGGACGTCCACCGGCTTGCTGGCCACCTCTATTATCCGGGCGGTTGCCTTGCGGACGGTCGCCACGCTGTTGCTGTGGTTTGCCATCGCCCTTCTGGCCGCCTTTTTGTTTCTTTTTGTTTCCTTTTTCCAGCGCTTTCAGGGTTATCTGCCCTACATCGTTCACAAAGCCTACATCTACCTTTACGGCTGCTTTTGGTGTGCTTACTTCCAGTTCTACCGGTTGCAGCTCTTCGGGCTTTTCGCCGTTTTTGTTGGCACGCAGTATTTCATTTACGCGGGTGATGCTCAGCGGGTATTGCTTATTGCTATCGCTGAAGCTATACCACATCAGGCTTTTAAATATATCGCGTTTCTGGAGTGTTGCCCTGCCTTTTGCCGTTTCCAGCACCTCTGCACTATCGGGGAATACGCGCAGCGCATCCATATAGGTATCCAGCTCGTAATTGAGGCAGCATTTCAGACGGCCGCACTGGCCACTCAGCTTTGTCTGGTTGATAGACAGGTTCTGATACCTGGCCGCGGTGGTGTTTACGCTCTTGAAATCGGTAAGCCAGGTGCTGCAGCACAGCTCGCGGCCGCAACTGCCTATACCACCCACTTTACCGCTTTCCTGACGGGCACCAATCTGTTTCATTTCTACCCGCACCTTAAAGTCGCCGGCATATACTTTGATCAGTTCGCGGAAATCGACACGGGCATCGGCCGTGTAGAAGAAAGTAGCCTTTTTACCGTCGCTCTGCAGTTCTACCTCGCAAAGCTTCATTTCGAGACCCAGGGTACGCGCAGCAGCGCGCGAACGTGTCAGCAGTTCGCCTTCACGTTGTTTGTTCTTATTGTGCAACTCGATGTCTTCATCGGTTGCCTTGCGTAATACCCGTTTTATTTCCTGGTTTTCGGAAACACCGTATTTCTTCATCTGCAGCTTTACCAGCTCGCCGGTAAGGCTTACTTCGCCCACATCAAAGCCACCTACCCCTTCTACGGCTATCAGGTCGCCTTTATCGAGTATATGATGACTATTATTACGGTAAAAATCTTTCCTGCTACCTTTATTGAAACTTACTTCTATTACCGGGTAAGGTTTCGCACTATCGTGCAGGGGCAGTGCGCTGAGCCAATCAAAAACATTCATCCGGTTGCATCCGCCACTACTACATCCCCCGTTTCCTTTGCATCCCGATGGTTTTCCGTTAGCGCCTGTCCCACAGTTGCCACATCCCATTTATATATATAATTTATGTTGACTGCAGTCTGCCGTGTACACCTCTCATTTTGTTTCCGATTGTTTCCGGTTTTCACAGAAACAAATGGAATTTAACCTATCGCCACGGTACCGGTTTTCTGCATGGTTTTGCGAAAATAAACTTTTTTACTGATGGTTTAGCTGTCTATCATAGTATTAGGGTGACATATGAATATATTCCTTAAACCATCCGCATTTCATCTATAACAAATATACGCAAAATATGCAATAAACAAGTCTATTTATCAGTCTATCTCCTTTATCGCCACCACATTATATAATTCCGGGCCATTTTCTACCGTGTAGTGCAGGTTTTGGGCGGTGAGCTTCACCTTCCTACCTTCAAACTTCTTCAGGTCCAGCACATCGCTTTTCAGTACATAGGCATTGCCTTCTGCGGTAGAGATGGTATGCGTGCCATATTGGTAGGTAGTCATGCCCTGCTGCTGTAAAGTGCCCCCTGATGGTGATACAATGGCCTTTGCATTCTACAAAAGGCGTAGCGGCTTTACGATTGCAGGCGGAAAAGCCGACCGTACAAAGCATTGATATGCATACAATGATGAAAAAGCGCATGTAATATACTTTCAACAAATATATCGCTTATATGCTGGGAAACTGCTACAGCGGCGTCGACATAACTTTGTACACATCCATTTGGCCAACTTCCATTCCGGAAATGTAATGGTATAGGAACCTGCATTGTGTTTAATTTTTAATGGCATAATATTTATGAATGTTAAACATTTCCAGTCAATAGCAAATGAATGTCCACCCCAATTCGACAGGCGCAATACGCCAACTTAAACCCGACCAGCTGTATCATAAAATGATAGAGGAAATAGAAGACTATGCCATTATTCTGCTAGACAAAGAAGGTATCATACAGAACTGGAATAAAGGGGCAGAGAAAATAAAACAATATACAGAATCGGAGGCTATAGGCAGAAGTTTCCAAATGTTCTATATGCCGCAAGACCGTGCAGCGGGCATACCGCATATGCTACTAAAACAGGCTGCTATCGAAAGCAGGGCTGTACACGAAGGCTGGCGGGTGAGGAAAGATGGTACGAAATTCTGGGGGTATATTATACTGACCGCTTTACACGATACGGAGGGGAACATCATCGGGTATACAAAAATAACACGCGACCTGACTGAAAAGAAAATAGCTGAAGACAGGCTAAAAGACACTGCCGAAGCGTTGCGACGCGTAAATAAAGAACTTGTAAAAAGCGAAGAACGGTACCAAAAGATGATAGCAGAGGTACAGGACTATGCCATTATCCTGCTGGATGAAGGTGGTAAGATCCTGAACTGGAATGCAGGAGCTGAAAAAATAAAAGGGTATAAAGCAGACGAGATAATCGGATTAAACTTCCGTTTATTTTACCTGCCGCAAGACCAGGCAAATAAACTACCCGAAAAGCTGATAGAAACGGCCATCAGAGAAAACAGAGCGCTGCATGAAGGCTGGCGGGTGCGGAAAGATGGCACCATGTTTTGGGGCAGCATCGTCATAACTGCGCTGCACGATGACAATGGTGATGTAATAGGTTTTTCCAAAGTTACCAGAGACCTGACCGAGCGCAAGCAAACTGAAGAGCAATTGCAGGAATACCTGCGCACGCTTGAAATGCAAAATGAGGAACTGGCGCAATTTGCATACGCAGCATCGCACGACCTGCAGGAACCCCTTAGAAAAATAAGAACATTTTCAGATATCATTCAGCGGAATATGGATGACAGTGCCGCAGCCATCAGATATCTTGAAAAGCTGGATAAATCGGCACAAAGAATGAGTGAGCTGATCGCATCTATTCTTAATTACAGCCGCTTGAGCGAGGAAAGTCACGAGCCGGTTGACCTGAATGATATTATCAGACAGGTGAAAACGGACCTCGAATTGGCAATAGTGGAAACTTCGGCTGACATACAGGTGGATGAGTTACCTATAGTCACCGGTAATACCATGCAATTGGTGCAACTGTTCAGCAATCTTATCAACAATGCTATCAAGTTTTGCAGGGCAAAGCCTGTGATAACAATAGCGTGCACTGTTGTGCATCAGAACGACATAAACAGCGGTACATTAACACTTATGGCAGAATCGTATTATGCCATATCTGTCATTGATAACGGCATCGGTTTTGACCAGCAGTATTCCGAACAGATCTTTTCAGTATTTCAACGTTTGCACAGCAAGCAGGACTACACAGGTACCGGAATTGGTTTAGCCATTTGTAAAAGGATAATGGAGTATCATAATGGTTTCATCCTGGCAAAAGGCGAGGAAGGCATTGGCTCCACCTTCACGGTGTACTTCCCGACAAATCAGGAGTGATTATTACCCGGGCGAAAGGCAGCAACCAGCGAACATCTTATACCTGCAGCGCCCTACCCTGTATGGCATACACCAACCGTACCGAAAGAGCATGCAACTGCGTCTTGCTATGCGCATTACGCTCTATATGGTAGATGGTTTTTGATATTTCTTCGGTCATTTGCTGCATGGCCTCGAAGGTGAGCTTCATGCCTGCCAGCTTTTGTGCAAACTGGGCTTCATCGGGCGGCAGTGCAGGTGGTACCTGTGGCAGGTAACGACAACGGATGGCATTTTCGAGCAGGCTGATGACATAGTGCAGGAAATTCTTTTGCTGCTCACGGCCGGCCTTGCTCCAATCGTCAGAGAACTTGGCGATAGCAATACCATTGTTGGTAAACAGCGCATTGAACCAATTGCGCACATCGGCAAATAGGTCGTTTTGCGTATGCTGCACCAAGCGCAGTGCCTCTGTAAAGCTGCCACCGGCCATATGGCCTATCTGTGCTGCATTCTTTTCATCGGTAATGCGGCGCTGCACCAGTGCATCGGCAATATCGGTAGCCGGTATGGGTGCCAGCCTAACAATCTGCGTGCGTGAAAGGATAGTAGGCAGGATATCTTCCGTAGCCTCGGCCACAAATATCATCAGGGTGTCGGCAGGGGGTTCTTCAATCAGCTTCAGCAGGATGTTGCCTTCCTTACCCAGGTATTCGGGCCGCCAGATGAGTTGTACCTTCTTTCCCCCTTCGTACGATTTCAGGTTGAGTTGCTCTATCATCTCGCGGCACTCTTCGGCAGTCAGGTTGCCCTGCTTGTTTTCTGCATTTATGAACTGCAACCAGTCGTAAGTAGTGCCATAAGGCGTTTGCCCCACAAATTCGCGAAAGTCGCTGATATAGTACTTGCTCATCGCCTTGGTGCCCGGCTTTGGCGGTATAGACGGGAAGCTGATGTGCAGGTCGGCATGTTCCAGTTTTTCTACCTTGCCGCAACTGGCACAAGTGCCGCAGGCATCGGTAGCCGTGCGGTTTTCACAAAAAACGTACTTAGCCAGCGCCAGTGCCAACGGCAAGCCACCGGTACCCTCATGCCCTGCCAGCAGCAGTGCGTGAGGAAAATGACCGCTATTGAACATATGGAGCAACCCCTGCTTTGCTGCCTGCTGACCTACTACCTGCGATAACTGCATGCGATGAAAAACTGTGAGGGCTCAAAAGTAATGAGAAAATAGCTGACTATGATGTGAATGATGGCTATGATTAAATGATGGTTGTGTGGACTATGATGCAATGATAACTATGATGTGAATGATGGCTATGATTAACTA
>CAMLKS010000003.1 GCA_946480675.1 uncultured Bacteroidota bacterium | reverse complement strand
GCAATACGTATAAGGATGCGCCCACATCTCTTAGCTTTTTCTGCATATCTTGCAGCGTGTCATGAATGAAAGCTACCCGTTTATCTGCTTTTTCCTGTAGGTCGTTGAGTATATTGGTATCAAAAATAAAAACCGGTACTACAGGATAGCCTGACTTTAATGCCTGATATAAACCGGCGTTGTCATCCAGGCGAAGATCGCGACGAAACCAGAAAATGGTCACTTTCATAAGCGTGATAACAATTTTTAAATAGAAAAGTTGATTGTATACGTAATTGCTAATGAAATTTATTAAGCCTCATCTTTGGATTATTTTACTTACGCTGGTCATTATATTACCTGTATTTGCGCATCTGACGGATATGCCTGTTGAGCTCTGGGATGAATCACGTCTTGCAAATAATGCTTTTGAAATGTTGCAAACCGGTAACCTGTGGGTAACAACCTATGATTACCAGCCAGATATGTGGAATACCAAGCCACCATTGATGATATGGCTGATGTCTTTATCCATGAAAGTTTTCGGAACCGGTGAATTAGGCATACGTATGCCATCTGCGCTGGCTGCTATTTGCACATTCTTTCTTGTCTTTTGGTTTACCAACAAAACGTCAGGAAATAAAAGAACTGCCTTTATAGCAGCATTTGTATTGGTAACTACAGGCGGATATGTAAAGCAACATGGCACGCGTACTGGCGATTACGATGCTTTGCTTGCGTTTTTCACCACAGCATATATTTTTATGTACTTCCTGTACTTGCAAACAGATAAAGGAAAATACTTGCTATGGTTCTTTATTTATATAGCCGGAGCTATACTTACAAAGGGTATAGCGGGCTTTTTCTTCTTACCTGCTCTTTTCATATACACGTTGATACAACGCAGATTAACGAATATTTTTAATAACCGGTATTTCTACATAGGACTGGGTGTTTTTTTATTTCTTACCGTAGGATATTATTTACTGAGAGAACATTATAACCCCGGATACATTGCTGCCGTAATGGAAAATGAAATAAGTGGCAGGTTTGGAACGGTGATAGAGGGGCACAGCGGAGGGCCTATGTTTTATGTTACCTTGCTTTCCACTGCGCATTTCACGTTCTGGATAATGCTGTTTTTATTGGGTATTGTCATCGGTGTACTATCTGCCGATAAAGTGATAGAAAACCTGACTATCTATTTGTCATTAGTAGTTGTAATATTTTATTTGGTGCTCTCTGCTTCCGAATCGAAACTATATTGGTATGATCTACCGGTGTTTCCTATAATGGCTGTTATTACGGCTATCGGTGTTTCTTATATAATAAGCTATGTTTCAATGCATAGCCTTGCAAGTAAGAAAGTACGGGTTATAGCATACGTGTCTATATTAATATTTGTATTTGTTCTTCCGTATTATAATATAATAGACTTTGTCTTATCACCTCATACCGGTACCGATGAAAACAGTAGCATGGCATTGTATATGAAAAGTGTAAGAGAAGGGAAACGTAAGATAGATGGCTACCTTTTCACAAACGATAGTAAAACAGACCAAAATATTAATTACTATCTCAAAATACATCCTACTAAGTTGCCATATAAAGATGTCAATAATTTAGTGCCCACTGATAAGGTCATTGTTTTTAGTCCTTCCATAAAAGAGCATATAAATAGAAATTACGATTTTGAAATAGTAGAGTCTATCGGTGATGTAAAGGTTTGTGAAATAATAAAGGTTAAGGTACCGGCAAACACTCTTTAAAATCTGATTCAATGAAAAAACACTATCCTATAGCATTATCGATTGTAGTGCCTGTTTACAATGAAGAAATGATCATTGATGAACTGGTACGCAGAATGTCGGAAGCCGCCCGAAGTATTACTGATAATTACGAAATCATATTTGTAAATGACGGTAGCCGGGATAGTTCTCTCGAAAAATTGAAAGTAGTATGCAGTAAAGATTCAAAGCTGCATTATATCACTTTCTCCCGCAACTTTGGCCATCAGATAGCCATTACCGCAGGTATGGATGCCGCACGTGGCGAAGCGATTGTGACCATAGACGGCGACCTGCAAGACCCGCCTGAGCTGATACCGGAAATGTATAATCAATATCGGGATGGGTATAAAGTAGTATATGCCAAGCGTAGTAAACGCAAAGGCGAAACACTATTCAAACGAGTAACAGCCAAAATATTTTACAGGCTAATGGCCCGCCTGGTTAGTTTTGAGATACCATTGGATGTGGGCGATTTCCGATTGATAAGCCGAGATGTGCTGGAATACCTGAAGCAAATGAAGGAGTACGATAAATACATACGGGGGCAGATAGCATGGCTTGGGTTTAAAAGTACCTATGTGATGTTTGAGAGAGATGAGCGCAGGTTCGGAACAACTAATTATCCTTTCAAAAAAATGTTGCGCCTTGCGTTTAATGGTATCACCGCTTTTTCAGATTCACCCTTGAAAGTGGCTACAAAGCTTGGCTTTGCAGTGTGCATTATATCTTTCCTGATAGGTGTGTATGCACTGTGGGCGTACTTTATGGATGCGCGTACCGTACCGGGCTGGGCATCTACCATCATCAGTATTACTTTCCTTGGCGGTGTGCAACTGTTATCGCTGGGTATCATAGGCGAATATATCAGCCGTATCATCAGCAATGTGCGCAACAGGCCACTGTATGTGATAGATAAATCGACGCTGGACGATGTAAAAGATGAAGAATAAATAAAGGGGCTATTAGCCCCTTTATTTTATAATAATTCAGTTATTGCTGTTACCAGTTCGGCTCTTGTGATAGGTACACCTTTTATTTTATTGTATCCTACAGCATCTATCAGATATTGATCACGGATAATTTTTATTAATTGACCATTGTTGATCTCCGGTATCAGCACTTTCTTATAGCTTGTGAGTATGTCGCCCAGATTTTTCGGGAACGGGCGCAGATGGCGCAAATGTGCGTGTGCAACTTGTTTGCCATGTGCCTGTAGCTCTGATACCGCGCTTTTGATGGCACCATAAGTAGAGCCCCAACCCAATACGAGTACATCTCCTGTTTCAGGGCCGCTATCAAGTGTTTGCAGCGGTATATAATCAGCAATGCGGGCTATTTTTTCTTCCCTTGTTTTCACCATATGCTGGTGGTTCTCAGGATCGTAAGAAATATTGCCTGTAATATCTTCTTTTTCCAGGCCACCTATGCGATGCTCCAAACCTGCATAACCGGGCACAGACCATGGGCGCACCAGTTTTTCATCGCGCTGGTAGGGCATAAATTTATCTTCGCCTTCTGCCAGCGCTGTTTTAAAGTTTACTTCTATAGCAGGTAGGTCGGCCGATTGGGGAAAACGCCAGGGTTCCGCCCCGTTGGCTATATAACCATCGCTCAGGAAGATAACCGGTGTCATATGCTGTACTGCTATCCTTGTTGCTTCAAATACAGCATCAAAGCAATCGCTTGGTGTGGAAGCCGAAATGACAGGCATGGGGCATTCCCCATTACGTCCATAATACGCCTGTAAAAGGTCGCTCTGTTCTGTTTTGGTGGGCAAGCCGGTAGATGGGCCGCCCCGTTGTATGTTTACGATGAGCAATGGTATTTCCAACATCACTGCCAGGCCCATCGCTTCTGTTTTCAGTGCCATGCCTGGGCCCGATGTGGTGGTAACGCCTAAGCTGCCACCATAAGAAGCGCCAATGGCAGATGTGATACCTGCTATTTCATCCTCTGCCTGGAAGGTGCGGATACCAAAGTTTTTGAAACGGGATAATTCGTGCAGGATGTCTGATGCCGGTGTAATAGGATAAGTACCTAAGAATATAGGTAAGCCCGATTTTTCACCCGCAGCTACAATGCCATACGCTAGTGCGGCATTGCCTGTTATACCCCTGTATTTTCCGGCAGGCAATTTGGCCTTTTCAACTTTATAGCGTGTGGTAAAAGCCTCTACCGTATCACCGTAATTGTAGCCAGCCTGCAGTGCTTTCAGGTTACTGTCAAATATTTCCTGGCGCTTCCCGAATTTGTCCTGCAGGAAAGCAATAGTAGAGGACATATCCCTGTTATAGAGCCAATATAAAAAGCCCAATACAAACATGTTTTTTGCACGGTCTTTTTCTTTGGTGCCCATCTGTATTTCCTTCAGGGCCTCACGGGTCAGTTTGGTAACGTCTATTTTAAATAGCTGATAGTTTGTCAACGAATCATCCTCGATGGGGTTAACACCATCGGGATAATTTGCAAGACGCAGGTTTTTCGAATCGAAACCATCGGTATTGGCAATGATGATGCCACCGGGTTTCAGCGATTTCAGGTTTACCTTCAGTGCAGCGGCGTTCATAACCACCAACACATCACAACTGTCACCCGGGGTATATATGCGGTTGCTGGAAAAATGTAGCTGGTAACCACTTACACCGGGTACAGTACCCTGTGGGGCACGTATTTCTGCCGGAAAATCCGGAAAGGTGGAAAGGTCGTTACCCAATAAAGCAGTACTGTTGGTAAACTGGCTACCTGTAAGTTGCATCCCGTCACCACTGTCGCCCGCAAACTTTATGACTACATCTTCTACAACCTGAGTTGAAACTGGCATATGATAAAAATAGGCTGCAAAGTTAGGCATTTTGACAGTGAAGGGGGTTAAAATAGAGCCAATAATATGCATAACTTGTTTTTTACATGTTATTGTAAAAAATGATAATTACCCTCTTGGCGGGAAGACTTTAATATTTAATGTTCAGCCATTTGGTGTAGGTTTGTAATAACGGGATTTCACATAATGCAGACTGTAAGGACGGCACTGGTTTTTTTGTTGCTGGTAATAGGATTTTATGTACATGGCCAGGCTCCTGGAAATGTAAAGCAACCACGTATTCTGATACTGCTGGATGGCTCATCGAGCATGGGTAATAAATGGATAGGCAATGAAAGGCGTTTTGATGCCGCATCGCGCATTATTACCGCACTTATTGATAGCCTTTATAAGGTAAACAAAGATGTAGAGTTTGCCCTGAGGGTATACGGCCACCAATATCCCGCTCAGGAAAACAATTGCTATGATACGCGAAGAGAGGTGATGTTTAGCAAGGACAATCTTACCCAGATGTCACTGCGGCTGGCTGCATTGCGGCCCATTGGTGTTTCCCCTATTGCTTTTTCATTGAAGGAAGCGGTAGAAAATGACCTTACCGATCCGCTGCGGAATACATACAGCCTGATACTGGTAACCGACGGTGGCGAAAGTTGCGGAGGAAACATCTGTGAGGTGATGGAGAAGTTGCTTTCGAAAAAAATAGAATTTAAACCATACATTCTAAGCCTTGTAAACGATGCTGCACTGAAAGGGCAATATAATTGCTTAGGCAATTACCTGCTGGTAAGCAAGGAAGATGAATTGAAACCTGCGGTAGGTAAAATAGTAGATGCGTACAGGCAAATGTTTGTGATGCAGCGCATAGATAAAAAGCTGCTGGAATCTGCTGTTGTAAATACACCCAGTGTATTGAAGGTAGATATCCCTAAGTTTAAAGTGACACAGGAGGTGGAACCCCCGGCAGCAGAACCCCCGAAACCTAAGCCGGAAGTAACCCGACCACCCGTGCAGCAACCGCCTGTAGTGGTTCCTCAACCTACGCGCGACATTACCAACCGAACCAATGACCCGGCACCTGCGCCGGAAAAGAAACTGGCGAAAGAGATTATTGAGAGCATGAGTATAGCAAAATCGGTACGCAGCTTGCCGGTGTACTATGCTACCAGGGAATATACGCCATTATACCTGCCACCTTTCAAATTACCGGCAATACCTGATGAACCCCAACCAAGGCCGGTGCCCGCTGCTACGCCACCTGTAGTAGCAATGCCAACGACAAAACCACCGGTAATAACGCCTAAGCCGCAACCCAAGCCGGCAGTAAAACCGCAACCTAAACCAGTAGCTACCAAACCACCTGCGCAAACCACAAAACCACAGGAACTAAAAACAATAAAACAGGAAAGTACTGACAATACCAGTAAAGAAAGTACCCTTTCAGTTTTGTTTACAGATGGGAAAAATAAGTTCTACCAATCGGCACCGGAAATAGTGCTGTATGATGTAAAAACCAATAAACCCGTCCATAAATTTAACCGTACGGTAGATGTATATGGCAAACCGCACCCGCAAAAAATAACAGCCGGTACATATAACCTGAGAATAACAGGCAAAAGTAACCTCGTAGTTCCGAATGTAGTAGTGGAACCATCAAAAGACAATACAGTACTGGTGCAGGTAACCAAAGGCTCTATCGACTTTGCCTATCTGGGCAATGGCAAGAGGCCTATGACCGATTATAAAGCAAGCGTTGTAAAACGATTTGACAGCGCACCTGTTGTATATCAAAAAACTACAGAACGTATTGAATATGAGCCGGGTACTTATTTTGTAGAGGTAAATACGCTACCCCCTTGGCGCAAATCGTTTGACCTGGATTTTGGTACCATTCATGGTATAGAGATACCGGAAGAAGGGGAACTGATAATAGATAATAGCAAACCTTTAGGCAAAGTCACTTTACAATATCCATACGGGGATAGATTCAGAACCTTTTATAATCTGAATGTGGATGGAAGTGGTAAAGAGTTGAAACTGAAAGTATTACCTGGTAGTTATCGTGCAGGATACAAGAAAAATCCTAACCTGCCGTATGCGGAAGAAACCATGGTAGATTTTTCTGTAACAAGCAATAATGTTACTAACTTAGTAATTCAATAATCTCCCGCCCTCTTGGAAGGTATAGTCATCAGCCGGATAAATATACAGGATGAAAGGTATCCGCAGGTATATGAGCTCCGCGAAGAAATATTACGAAAGCCGATAGGGCTATCTCTTAAAAATGAAGACCTGAGCGCCGATGCTCAAAACGACATCTTCATAGCCGAAAATGGAAATGAGGTGATTGGCTGCGTGATGTTGCATCCTATAGCTGACGAGGAAAAAATAAAGCTGCGCCAGATGGCTGTGCATAGCTGGTGGCAAGGCCAGGGAATTGGCAGGATGCTGGTAGAAGCTGCAGAAGCTTATGCCAAGGAAAAAGGATATTCTTCCATTATACTGCATGCCAGGCAGGTAGCCGAACCATTTTACAAAAAGCTGGGTTATTATACTACCAGCAGCGTATTTACTGAAGTAGGTATTCCGCACGTAGTGATGGAAAAAGACATATTTTGACCAATTGCATATCACGAAAAGATAATTACAGTGCTGTATGTTACGAACAGGTAACAACATTGCCACAGGAATGGCATGATATGCTACCTGCCGATCATTTCCTGCATCCATCCCAATTATCTGTTACCGAAGCTGCAATGCTTCCGGATGTTTCTTTCTTATATATACTATTATACGAAAAGGATAAACCTGTAGCTGCGTCCTACTTCCAGATATTGCAGGTAAAAGAAAAGCACCTGAATATAGCAAGCTTAAAACCCTTGCAAAAAATTGGCTGGAAAGCGTTTGCGTTTGCATCACCTAAATTGTTGGTAGCAGGCCATTTGTTTCGGCACGATGTAGCCTCTTTTTATTGGAGGGAAAACATAAGCATGTTCGATGCTTATCGGCTGTATAAGCTGGCCATTGATACGGCACTAAGCAATAGCTGTAGTAATGCAGTGCTGGTAAAAGATACACCGGAGGCATTGGTACCCTATTTTCAGAACTATGCACCTAAATATATCCTGCTGCGAAATGATATATCTATGGAAATGGATATCCCCGACACCTGGCAATCGATAGAAGATTATGAAAAGGCGCTGAAACATAAATATGCACAACGCTTCCGCAAGATAAAGCAGGCCGGAACGGATATACAGGTAAAAGAGTTTTCGGGAAAAGAAGTGAGAGAATATAAAAAGAAACTTTACGAACTGTACCTGCAGGTATGTGAGCGGCAAACAGCACGTATAGGCTATCTTAGCGAAGATTTTCTGCCGCTGCTAAAAGAGCATTATGGTGAAAGCCTGAAGATATGGGGCATGTTTTATGATGAAGAAATGGTAGGTTTTTTCAGTGCCTGGGAAAAAGCAGGGGCATTCGATATGTTTTACATAGGCTTCGACTATAACCGGAATGCATCCTTACAGCTTTATTTCAATATCCTTTTCTTCAGCATAGAGCAGGCAATAAGATTGAAAAAGCCACTGCTGATACTTGGGCGCACAGCATTAGACGCCAAGGCCCGCCTGGGTTGCAAATCGCATTATCTTTCTACTTTTGTATATATACGTAACCGTCCTATACGCCTTGCAGTATTGGCTATACAGAACACTTCCCAGCAACAGGAAGGTGAATGGGAACAAAGGCACCCGTTAAAACAAAGCAAATGATTTTAGTGCGCAGCTAGCCAGTTAGCACCCATACCGGCTTCTGTACGCACCGGTACATTGTGTGGCAGTACCATCGCATTTTCCATTTCCACCTGCACCAGTTTTTTAGCCAATTCCAACTCTTCCATGGGCACATCAAATACAAGCTCATCGTGCACCTGCAGTATCATACGTGTTCGCAGGTTTTGTTCTTTTAATTTGCGATGTACGCGTACCATAGCCAGCTTTATCATTTCCGCAGCTGTGCCTTGTATGGGCGAATTAATGGCATTTCGTTCGGCATAGCCACGCACCGTTTGGTTGGCAGATAGAATGTCGCGCAGGTAACGTTTGCGGCCCATCAGAGTTTCTACATAGCCATGCTCGCGGGCAAAGTTTATGGTAGTATCCATATACTTTTTGATAGAACTATATTGAGCAAAATAGTTTTCAATTATGGTCTTTGCTTCTGTGCGGCTGATGCCTAATGATTCAGAAAGCCCGAATGCCGTTTGCCCGTATATGATGCCAAAGTTTACCGCCTTTGCAGCGCGCCTCATTTCAAATGTTACATCTGCTTCGGCGACGCCATATACTTTGGCAGCAGTAGCAGTGTGAATGTCTTTATTAGAAATAAAAGCCTCTATCATGTTTTCATCGCCACTTATAGCAGCAACAATGCGTAGTTCTATCTGCGAATAGTCGGCAGAAACAAGTGTCCAGCCCTCTCCGCGCGATATGAATGCTTTACGTATCTCGCGCCCCCGGTCGGTGCGTATAGGAATATTTTGCAGGTTAGGATCGATACTACTAAGGCGGCCTGTAACAGCCACTGCCTGGTTGAAACTGGTATGGACCCTGCCTGTGCGTGGATTTATCATGGTAGGCAGTGCATCTACATACGTACTCTTCAGCTTGCTCAGTTCGCGGAAGGCGAGTATGTCATCCACGATTTGATGTTTATTGCGCAGCTTTGCCAGCACATCTTCACCGGTTGCATACTGGCCGGTCTTTGTTTTTTTGGCCTTATCATCCAGCCTCATTTTTTCAAACAAGACTTCACCTAGTTGTTTAGGCGAACCGAGATTGAAAACAATACCGGCCTGTTTATAAACACTGTCTTCTGCAATTTTTATTTCGCGCTCCAGTTCTTTCGAATATTCGTTCAGGAAGTTGACATCTATACCCACACCTTCTACTTCCATATCCACCAGTATAGGCACCAACGGATTTTCTACCTCAGCAAATACTTTACGCACTTCCTGCTTATCCAGCATAGGATCGAAAACCTGCTTTAGCTGGAATGTAACATCCGCATCTTCAGCTGCATATTCTTTCACCTGCTCAATATCTACATCACGCATGTTCAGCTGGTTCTTCCCCTTTTTGCCAATGAGTGTTTCTATTGATATAGGCTCATAAGAAAGATATTTGGTGCTTAATGCATCCATGTTACGTTTGCCATCGGGCTCTATTACATAGTGTGCCAGCATGGTATCGTATATCGAACCTTTCAGTTCGAAGCCATACCATTTTAGGATTGTCAGGTCGTATTTGATGTTCTGCCCTATCCACAATACAGCTTCCTTATCAAACAGCGGTTTGAATTTATTAAGCACCGCTATTGCCGCCTCCCTGTCTTCCGGTAGCCATACATAATAAGCGGTACCTTTTTCCCAGCAAAAACTCATACCGATGATGTCGGCCAGGTTTGCATCTATATTGGTTGTTTCAGTATCAAATGCTATTTCTTTCTGCTGCAATAATTGCTGCACCAGGGTATCTATCTCAGCTGCTTCTTTTATCAGTATGTAATTGTGTGGGGTATTGCCTATGTTATGGCTGGCAACCGGTACAATATCTTCAATAGCATCGGCCAGCGCTTCATTAGGCGCTACCGGTGCAGTGAAGCCGCCTTTTTGCTGAATAGGCTGGCCAAAGAGATCGAGCGGGGCATTAGGATTGACAGCGGGGGCAGTGACTACTTCTTCGCCCAATACACGCTTGCCCAGCGTTTTAAATTCCAGCTCGGTAAATACTTCACTTAGTTTTTCTTTATTCAGTTCTTTTACCCTGAAATCTTCCTCATGAAATGAAACGGGCACATTAGTTATAATAGTCGCCAGCTTTTTTGATAATATAGCCAGATCCTTTCCGTTGCGTATTTTTTCGCCCAAAGCACCTTTAATGCCGTCGGCGTTGGCCAATACATTTTCAAGCGTATCATATTCAGCCAATAGCTTGGCCGCTGTTTTTTCGCCCACACCCGGTATGCCGGGTATGTTATCTACCGCATCGCCCATGAGGCCCAGTATATCTATTACCTGCTCTACCCTTTTAATATTCCACTTAGCGCATACCTGCTCAGGACCCATTATTTCAACACTGCCCCCCTGGTAGGCAGGTTTGTAGATGTATACATTTTCGCGCACCAATTGGCCATAGTCTTTATCTGGGGTCACCATATATACCTGGTACCCCAGGTCGGCAGCTTCATGTGCCAATGCCCCTATAACATCATCAGCCTCATAGCCGTCTTTTTCCATGCAAGGCAGGTTGAAGCCTTTTATAATACGCTTAATATCCGGTATGGCGGCCGTTATATCTTCAGGGGCTTCCTGCCTGTTAGCTTTATAGTCTGTAAAATCAGTATGCCTGTCTGTAGGCGCATGGGTATCAAATACTACAGCCAGGTGTGTAGGCTTTTCTTTATTAAGCAAGTCGAGCAGTGTAGTGGTGAACCCAAATTGCGCATTGGTATTGCGGCCCGTACTGGTAATACGCGGGCTACGAATTAAAGCATAATATGCGCGGTATATCAGCGCATAGGCATCCAGCAGAAAAAGCTTTTTTTCAGACATGCGGCTAAGTTAAGCAATGTGCTGATGCAGTGATAATTAATAGTACATCCAAAAGGATATATTGGCTTACCACTCATATTCTGCCTCTACGCGGTCCTTCAGGCGGCTCACCATCAAAAAAGTGGCAGGGCATCGATATACATTTTGTATATAGGTATCGTTATACAGGTCAAAAGGTTTTTTGTCGTGATGCGGAAATTCAGCACAATCCGCGGGGCGCACTTCATATATAGCGCACATATTATTTACTAAAAACTGGCAAGGCAGGTTGCGGTTCACCCAGTCGCCGGTATCTTCTTCCTTCACCAGCCATTTTTCACGAAATGCTTTAGGTGACATACGCAGGTGGGTAGCAATGCGGGTAATATCTTGCTGGGTATAAATAGGTGTCATGGTTTTGCAACAATTGGCGCATGTGGTGCAGTCTACATCTTTCCAAACAGTATTATTTACCTCATCCACAACAGTATGTATATCTTCCGGCACAATGTCGTCCAGCCTTTGCAGGAAGGCTGTCAGCTCCTCTCTTTTTTCTATTGCTTCTTTTTTAAATAATTCCAGGTCCATACGGCTTTGTAAATATACTGATTGCACGATGCGTACAGGATTTTTGTTACCTTTTGCCGGAAGTTTTAAACCTAGGCACGAAATTAGTATCAAATAAAAAAGGTTTAAAAAAACTACTAGAAAACAATAACTTATACAGTGTGATGGAATAGGGAAATTTACATGGTATTCTGCAGGAAGTATTATATCGTAGTCGTTGCCATGTTGATGTGCTGGCAAGGTGTATGGGGACAGACAGACTCCATTACCATAGATACTTGTTTGCTGCAAACCAACCCTGCCTCAACCAACTATGCTATACGTGGCACCGTTAAGGATAAGAAAACAGGTGAGGCTATACAGTTTGCTACTATTGCCTTTAAAGGGGCTGAAGCTACCGGTACAGCTGCCGACCTGGATGGAAATTTTGAATTGATAGTAGATAGCCTTCCTTCCGATACATTAATTATACAGGCATTGGGCTACAATCCAATATACAAGGAACTGGATAGTAGTGAGCGAAACATTCAATTATACATAACGCTAGAAACCACGGCCAATAAACTGAATGAAGTAGTGGTAGTGGCGGGTGAAGATCCTGCCATATTGCTACTGAAAAAAGTGATAGCCCATAAGCCGGTAAATAATCCGGATAAAACAGAGAATTATCGTTATGAAGCTTATAACAAAATAGAGATAGACCTGCTGAACCTGGATAAGAAACAATTTGAAAGCCTGCCTGTACCATACCTGCGCAATCTTAGCTATATCTACGACAATATGGCTACAACCGAAGATGGCGATAAGTACCTTCCCTTTTTCCTTACCGAGGCATTGAGTGACTATTACTTTCAGCGCAAACCGAAGAAAACAAAAGAACTGATAAAAGCCACTAATATTCGTGGGGTAAATAACAAGAGCATCAATACCTATCTGGGTACCATGAATCTTGATATCAATCCCTATGATAATTACATGGCCCTCTTCGACAAGAAGTTTGTAAGCCCTATTAGCAACGCCGGCCCCACATTTTATAAATACAAGATAATAGATACCCAATCGGCATACGGCCATAAGATAATAATATTGACTTATGAACCACTACGCAAGGGAGAGAACTGTTTTTCGGGCACCATCCGCATTGTAGACTCTGTATACGCGCTGGAGTATGTATTTGCTGAGATACCTAAGGAGGCAAATATCAACTGGGTGAAGGGAGCCGAATTTTACAAGCAGTACGGACCTATCGGCGATAGCTTATGGTTTTGTGTAAAAGAGAATTTTACGGCTAAATTTTTACCTCCCGGCAATACCATTCTGAAACCACCGGGCTTCATTGCTCGCAAAACCACATCGTACAAAAACATTGTGGTAGACGATGCGAAGAATGTAGAAATGGTAAACAGCAATAAGCTAAAGCCCGATGTGGTATTGGAAGATACCGCACGTGAGGTGGAGCCTGAAACATGGATAGGGTTAAGACATGAAAAACTGAATACCCGCGAACAGTCGATATACGACATGTTTGATACGCTGGAACAGGATCCGAAATATACCCGTTTCAGGAATTTTGCAAAGGTGATGGTAACCGGTGTTATCAAAGCAGGGCCGGTTGAGTTCGGGCCCTACTGGAATACGTATTCATACAACCAGGTAGAAGGACACCGTTTCCGTTTTTCAATGGGTACTACACCTAAATTATTTAAAGACATATACCTGAACGGTTATGTGGCTTATGGCACCAATGACAAGCGTTTCAAATACAGTGCATCGGGATTATGGCTGCTGGACAGGCAACCGCGCTCCTATATATTTGCATCCTACACAGCTGATATCGACCGTACGGTAAACTATTATGATAAGGTGAGCTATGATAACATATTTAGTGTAGCCATCCGTAAAGCAGGAGTACCACCTAAATTCATTTTTGCGAAAGATGCAAGGTTGGAATACTATAAAGAATATTACAGTGGCTTCAGCCATATGCTTACTTTTTTAAGAAAAGAATTTGACCCATATAGCCCACTACCTGATATTGGTATATTTAAAGATGAAGGTGGCCATACATCCGATATTGTTACCAATACAGAAGTAAACATCCGGCTGCGCTATGCATATAAAGAGAAGTTCCTTGAAGGGAATTACTATCGTACCAGCCTTGGTAGTAAATACCCGATAGTAGAATTTCGCTATGGTTTGGGGTTAAAAGGTGTGCTGAACGGTGGGTATGAGGACCAGAAGATGATATTGACAGTATCTGATAACATCCGAATAGCACCATTTGGTTCTATATACGTGAATATATTTGGTGGAAAGTATTTTGGTACGCTGCCTTACCCATTATTAGAAGCGCATCCGGGTAATGAATTTTATGCCTACAATAAGTATGCATTCAATATGATGACGCAATACGAGTTCATCAGCGATCAGTATGCCGGTTTTAATATTGAACACTCGTTAGGTGGTGGCTTATTCAATTATATACCGCTGATTAAAAAGCTAAAATTCCGGCAGTTCTGGACTGCGAAGGGCGTGATAGGCAGCCTCAGCGATGCCAATAAACAATTGAACCTGGATAAAGGGTTTACCTTCCGCACCTTAGAAGGAAACCCGTACCTGGAACTTGGTACGGGCGTTGAGAATATATTAAAGCTGTTTCGTATTGACTTTGTATGGCGTGTAACACCGCGAACATTGCCCAACGAAACCCAGCTTAAAAACTTTGGCATCTTCGGCAGCGTGAAGTTTACTTTTTAAAGCCCCATGCTTTCAATATCTGGTCGGTATGTATTTTGGATAAGGCACGCTTGATGATGTGGTGTATCTTACCCTCTTCATCTATCAAAAAAGTACTGCGTACGATACCCATATGGCGGTTGCCATACAGCACCTTTTCTGCCCATACGCCGTATTTGTTCGCTATTTTCAAGTCTTCATCTACCAGCAGCGTAAATGGCAGCTCATATTTTGTTTCAAACTTTTTATGGCTTTTCTCATCATTAGGGCTTACGCCTAAGATGATAATGCCGTGCTTTTTCAGTTCGCTATAGTTATCGCGCAAGTTACAAGCCTGCACTGTGCATACCTGTGTATCGTCTTCGGGATAGAAGTAAAGTGCTACTTTTTTACCCTTAAAGTCTTTCAGCGAAACAACGTTTCCGTCTTGGTCTTTTGTTTTAAAATCGGGGGCTTTATCGCCTGCTTTTAATTCCATATGTTACCTTGTAAAAGTATAATTCAATGTTTGTGTATTACCGTTTTCATCCGTAGCAGTTACTGCCATCGTGTTTTTTCCTTTCGGGCAATGCTCGTCAAAAGTATAAAAGAATACATCGCCACGCTGCTCAAAACACAGCCATTGCCCATTAATAGTAGCCCTGAATTTTTTTACAGAAGTAATGGCATCTTTTGCTGTAAAGCTGATGCGCTTTGCTTTGGTAAGAACTGCGTTCTGTTTCTGCAACGACTTTATAACCGGTGGTTGCGTGTCCATCACCAGGCGATAGTTTCCAAAATTTCTAACGGATGCTTTATACCATCCCGCGTCGTAAATAGCAGATTTCCCGCTTTCGTCTGTACCATCGTTATATATCAAAGCTACCTTATCACGCTGCGCAAAGCCTATAGCTTTGTTGGGTTTTACCCGCAGGTCGAAATAGGTATGAACCGGCACATAAGGCTGATGTAGCTGAAACCTGTCTGATAAACTGCCCGCATCGGCTTTGCTGGAAAATTGAAAACACATGTCATCGTACAGTGCTTTATCATCCAGTTGCAGGTTTACATTTGGATGTTCAAACTTATTGGGCTGTAGTGCTTTGAAACTATTGCATACACCTGTGGTGCTATCCACGCCCTGGTTATATTGTATATAAGCAATAATGTTGCTGGTGTTACCATTGGCGTCTTGCATATCTATATCCAGCTTATGAACATTGCCATCAGCTATGTCCAGTATGCCTTTATTGTCTTTCCATGTATATAAGTGGTTCAATGCGTTTCCTTTTAGCTGGAAGAATAGTTGCAGCCACTGCCCTTTGCTCTTACGAGTTTTATAGTCTACATAAGCATGCAGGTAACGGGTTACATCGTAGCCTATGTCATCCAGCTTTATACGGCCCTGCTCCACACTATCCATGGTGATGCCGGCAGTATAGAAAGTAAGCGTATTGTCGCTGCCATTCATATAGTCGTTCACATTGAGGGCTACACCAATGTTTTTGTTTGCTGTTTTTATTGTATCGGCTACATAGTTGCCAGCACGCTTTTTCAATGCAACTATAACGGGGGTTTGCTCATAGATACTTTTATCCATGTTATATATTGCTATCTGCGTAGGTACAGGTGCTATATCATCTTTTATTTCAAAGCCAAACAACATAGGGTTGAGCGGATGCTCTGTAGCTGTATTTCGTATCTCAAAGTGCAGGTGCGGTGCAGTAGATGCACCTGTATTGCCACTCCACGCTATTTGCATGCCTTTCTTAACAGGAAATTGATTGGGGGGCAAAGAAATATCCAGTTCCCAATTCTCTTTTTTATACTGTTCACGCTTCATATAGGCCTGCACGTCGGGCATAAAATCGTTGAGGTGGGCATATAGCGTAGTATACCCATTGGGATGTGTTACGTACAGTGCATGGCCAAAACCACCTCGTTCCATTTTAATGCGTGATATATAACCTTCTGCAACGGCATACACCCGCTGGTTTTCTTTACCCAGTGTTTTTATATCCAGCCCACTATGAAAATGATTGGGGCGACATTCACCAAAATTACCCGCTAATATTATAGGTATATCCAATGGATTTCTGAAATAGCCTTGCGGGTAATTGCTGTTTTGAGCCGCGGCTGCCGACAGGTATAATAAATGCGCTAATACGAATGCTACTTTTCTCATCTGCAATATTGGGTCAAAGTTGGAGAAATAGATGCACTTATACAATCTGCGCTTATAGAATAAAGCCTTAGATTTGCAGCGCTACAAAGCCAGCTATATGTTTGAAAGGCTACGAAATAAATGGAAAGTAAATGGTTTTCAGTTATTGCTGATACTCTGCACTTTTGCCATTGGCGGTAGCCTTTGCGGATATGTGGGCCGTAAAATAATGGCACTGCTGCCATTAGAGAAAGGCGCAATATGGGTAATCGTATACATACTGATAGTTACGATATTGTGGCCCATGGCCGTATTACTAGTAAGCATACCTTTCGGCCAGTTTTCTTTTTTCAAAAACTATATACGCCGTATAGGCCGCCGCATGGCCGGCAAAAAAGATTAGTGCAAAACGGCTTGCAACACTGCCAGTGAACGAATACTACCCAGGTGCTGCGTATGCTGGTGCAAGAAAGCAATATACCAGTCCATAATGTGATAACGTGCAGTAGCATTCATATGTATGTCCTTAAGCTTTGCAGGGTCTTCTACAGATAATAATGCGCTTAATGCCCTCGCTTCATCATCCTGCAAGTGCGGGCCCATAGGAGGCAAATGTTCTGTATAAGCACCATCCTGCAAACTTAAATATGGGGTAATGTTACTATAAGTGCCTCTTATCTCATATCCCATCAGGTGGCCGCATTGTATAATGAAGTAAATGGGAAAATTGGCCACACTTACGATTTCCATTTTATCCAAGAGCTTAAAATACTCGAATGAGAAACGAAATAATTCGGGTTGCTGGGCATGTTCAGGCAGTAAACGAAGTAGCAACTCAACCGAAAAAAGAGCTATGCTATTCTTCACTATATCTTCCTGCAGCGAAGTGTAGATATGCGCGTATTGATATTCCTTAATACGCTGCAGGTTTACTTGTGGTTTTTGGTAAATAACAAGCTCCAGTAAAGTTGCCGGTTGCAATAATGCAGCCTTGTTGGTTTTAGCCTTGCTGGTACGCACACCTTGCACCATATAGCTTTGCACCCCCTGGCTTTCGGTAAAAACGCTTGTTATCAGGCTGGTTTCTCCATACTTTACCGAACGCAGAACAATACCCCGTGTGTTTTGCAACATGGTTATTCCATAAACACTAACTTACCAACGTGGGTTTGAGATCCATCTTTGTTGGTAATAAATACCATATAAACACCAGACTGCGGCCTGCGGCCTGTATAGTCTATACCATTCCAAACTGCCTGGCCGCCAAAAGCCTTCGTGCGATATACCAACTGCCCTGAAATATCGGTGATGCGTACATCGGCATTTTCTACCAATCCTTTTATGGCAATATTGCCGCTGTAACCAGAAGGCACTGGATTAGGAAAGGCTTTTACCTCTGCATTTTCTTTACCACCCTCTGTAGCAGTGCCCCTATAGCTTACCAGCCCATCTTCCGTGCCTATATATACATCGCCTGTTAGGGGGTCTATCTCTATCCTTTGTACAAGGTCTGATGGCAGCGGGCTATTAGCAGCAGTAAAGCGGTTCACTACTTTATCACCTTCGGGCGATACCAGCCATACGCCATTATTCGTACCTATCCATTTGCGGTTAGCACCATCTACAGCTATAGCTTTCACCTGCTGGCTTTCGAAAAGATATCCTGCAAAATCATCATATTGTACTACCCGTACCTCAGCCTCGCACCCACCTGTCATTACCTGGCCCGGGCAGTTTACAATACCTATACCATTTTTGGTACCTATCCATATGGCACCATTCTTATCTTTTGCGATGCTGTATGTTTCATTATCTGGCAGACCGCCAAGGCCTTTACCAGCTAACAATGCACGGTATTTATCATCAGCAGCATTTTCGGGTGTATGGTTATCATCATATACTATAACGCCACCGGTAGAGCCTGTAGTTGTGTACCACTTCTGGCCATTATCGTCAATTATTATCTGCCCTGCAGCATTAGGTATAGGGCCACGGGGTATAGGTACCGCCATCTGGAAATAAGAACCCGTTTTAGTGCGTACTACCAATTCCCTTTTGCCACCATGTACGGTCATCCACAGGTTGTTATCATCATCAAAAGCAAAGCCATTTACCCAATGCCAGGAGCCCGACATAGCCGATGAGTCTATAAAAGAATTTTTGGCATAGTTTTCCGTTGTGCCATCAGGTTTTAATATGAGCAGCCCATCTTGCGCAGAGCCTACATACACGTTGCCGTCATTCCCTTTTATTATTCGTATAAAATCAAATTTATCATTGCCGATAACAGGGCTTTCATAAGTACGGAATTGTGTCCATTTCTCATTCTTAAAGCTAGAAAACCCCGCACTGCTGTTGCTGATATCCATCAGGTCATTATAACCGCCATGTGCTACCCAAACCTCGCCGTTATTGGCATAGATATCAAAATTAGCATAGTGGCTGGGCCCTTCAGGTAATACTATACCATATGGATCTCCGCGCATCTCCCTTATTTTCATGCCGGTAAACTCATCTGCCAACCATACATTGTTAGTGTCTGTTTGCAGCACATGTGTGCAAAGCCCCGGTGTTTTGAATGAATCGATAAACTGGAAGTTTTCATCCATTTTACGAACCATGCCGTTAAATGTCTTTTTATAGTTTTCGGTAATAAACAAACCATCGACTCCACCATCTATATGGCGTGTGTTAGTGTCAGATCTGTAGAGGAATTTCAGTGTATCATTCTGTACTACGAAAAGACTATCAGTACCTGTAACAAATACTTTGTCTTTATAAATGGCAGCACCTACAAAACTTCTGCCCGTATCTATTTTGGTCCATGCAGCAAAGGATTGAAGGTTAACGGCATTCTTATTGGCCTTGTAAAATCCTTTTGTAGAAGCAGCATAATAAAAATTACCTGTAGCTGTAAAATCTGTGATAGGAAGTATCTGGTTGTTCAGGTAAAAAGAATAGGTTTCTTTCACCTCTCTTTTTTCTAAATCTAGTACTACAATACCTTGGTCGGTACTTAAAAATGCCAGGCCGGCTTCAGTGTAAATACGGTTGATCTTTTTACTACCAGATACTGTTTTGTTTTTTATTTCGGGCAGGTTATAAAAACTGCCATCCTTGTAAAGATCAATATTGCTATTGGCATAGGCTAAAATAGCGGTAGATGTATAAGTATCATAACCAATCCAGGACATACCGACATCAGACATACCCTCTACTTTACTAAAGCTCTCGCTTCCTTTTGTGCCGATATTGTAAATGTAAAACGCCTTCTGTGTGGCTACAAATATTTCCTTACCGTTGCTGGCAAGGCTTACTGCCGAATTGTATGGCATATGCGCGCGCCAATATCCTATGGGCCTTTCCTGTGCCATTGACGAAAGCGCAACCGTACCGAATGCCAGTGTTGCAAGTGATGTCTTTATAAGATTCATATATGATACAACTACCTTCAAATGTACTGATAAAAACGCTGGTGCTAAAGCTATTATTGCTTGAAGAGGTGGGCTATAAAATACTAAAGGCTACCAAATGGTAGCCTTTAGTATAATAAAAAATATGTGCAAGATTAACCTACAGCTACACGGTTGAAGCTAACAACTGTCAGGTCAGCTTCTACGCTCTTCAGGTAATCTGCTACTGACTTACCACCATCTTTTACAAAAGCTTGTGGCAACAGTGTGTTTTCTTTGAAGAACTTGTTCAGCTTACCCATGGCAATTTTTTCGGCCATTTCGCCTGTTTTGCCTTCAGCCGCTACTTGTTCCAGGGCGATGGCTTTTTCACGCTCTACCATTTCAGCAGATATGCTTTCAGCATCAACAGCCAGTGGATTCATCGCTGCAATTTGCATGGCTATATCCTTACCGGCAGCTATTACGTTATCGTTAGCAGCTTTGTTCAATGCAACCAGCACACCTATGCGGTAACCGGCATGGATGTAGGGAACAACTGTAGCAGCGCTCATAGTTTCGTAGCGAACTACGTCTATCTTTTCACCTATTTTAGCTACCATTTCCAGCAGTTTGTCAGCCACAGTAGCGCCTTCCATAGCAGCAGCTTTCAGCTCTTCTATAGAAGCAGCCTTAGTTTGCAGTGCTATATCAGTCAGGTTTTGTGCAAAAGCGATGAACTCAGCATTTTTAGAAACGAAGTCTGTTTCTGAGCTCAGGTTTACGATTACACCATATGAATTATCTGCAGAAGCTTTAGCAATTACCACGCCTTCTTTAGCCTCGCGATCGCTACGGTTAGCGGCAACTTTCTGGCCTTTTTTACGCAGATAGTCTATCGCTTTTTCAAAATCACCTTCGCTTTCTACCAGCGCTTTGCGGCAATCCATCATACCGGCGCCAGTTTGCTGGCGCAGTTTGTTCACATCTGCTGCAGATATTGTTACAGTACTCATTTTATATATCTTTTGTTTTTATGAAAGGTTTTAAAAATAAGGTGCAAAATTCGGATTTTAAGCTTAAAGCCCCAAAATATGGGGCTTTAATAATCTGTTATATTTATATAAGTATAAGCGAACCTATACTGTTAATCGTACAGATTAACGGGCACCACCTGGACGGCTACCACCGCCACCAGGGCGATTACCACCCGGACGGCTACCGCCACCACCAGGGCCACGGCCACTACCACCGCGATTGCCACCGCCTTGTCCGCGCCCAGCACCTGCGCCGGCACCTTGACGGCCACGGCCAGCACCACCGCGACGTTCGCCTTTATCAGCTTCGTCTTCGATATCCATGCCGCGAGTGCTTATTTCAGCTACTTCTTCTTCTTCCACTTCTTCTTTATTCTGAGAGCGCTCTTCAAGGCCTTCCATGATAGCAGCTGTCAGGTAGTTAACGATGATAGCTATTGATTTTGTAGCATCGTCGTTTGAAGGAATAGCGAAATCTACTTTAGTAGGGTCACTATTGGTATCTACCATTGCAAAGGTAGTGATACCCAAGCGTTTAGCTTCAGCCAGAGCAATGTGCTCGTGGCTCATATCTACCATGAACAAAGCTGCTGGAGTACGGCCCATTTGAGAGATAC
>CAMLKS010000002.1 GCA_946480675.1 uncultured Bacteroidota bacterium | reverse complement strand
GCCAGCAGGAAGTGGCGGTTCTCTTCATAGTCATCGGCCTTGATGGCGAACTGCTGTGTTTGCGAACCACCCTGTATGGTAAGGCTGTTTCGTTTAGAGCGCTGTTGCGATACTACACCCGTTACCCACAGCCTGCCAAACTGCAACTGTGTTTTAAGGCCAAAGAGCGACTGCACACCGCTTATCAGGTTGCTGCGCAGGGGGAAGCTTACGTTACCGGCTTCTATCTTCTTGATGATCTCGTCTTCTTTACCTGTATATTCCAGTCGTTGTATGTTCTGGTAGTCGAAGGTGGCTTTGGTATTGTTACTGATATTCAGTTTCAGCTTATCACCCACTGTGGCCAGCAGGTTGATGTTCATCTGCATATCAAAATCGAAGATGCCGTATTTCTGTGCACGTTGCGGCAATGCGGGGTTCTTAATATTTTGCCAGTTGCCGCCAAAGGTTACGTCTACATTACCCTGTGGCCTTACCACGATGCCGCTGCCGCCAAATATGCGGTCGAAGATGCCTTCGCGGTACATGGTGGGCAACTGTGGTTTGGTATTGAAAAGAGAGAGGGCATCCATACGGCGCTGCCAGTACGATTGCTCGTCTTTTTCCGCCTGGTATTTCATGTACTCATCCAGGGTCATGAAATTGGGGGTGCGCAGGTAGCGGTCGCCCAGCTTTTCGGTAAAGTAGTACCTGTTCTCTTCCGGGTCGTATTCTACCGACCTGTTGACGTTGGCAGGGTCTTGCAGGTCAATACTAGGTATTGTTTTTTCGCCTGCTTCACCGCTACGGTCTTGTATGGGAAATTTGAGGGAATCTTTTTTACGGGTAGTATCCTCTGCAGGGTCCGGCTCCTCATACTCAAAATCTCCTTCATAATCGCGGGCAGCAGCATTCGCTATGGCTACCACCAATGTTATAAAGAAAAACAGCTTGTACCCGAAATTTGTCTTCCGCTTCAATCTCGTTCCTTTTCTTAGGTTTATAGCACCCTTAGTGCTTGTTTTATCAGCTCTTCTACAGTTAACGCACCGGCATCTTTTACTTTCTTCAAAGCAGCCTCGGCCATGGTTTTCGTTATACCCAGGTTCACTAATGCAAATAACGCATCTTCCTCTTTGGTATTGTGTACGGTATGGGGTAAAGATGCAGTATTTTTTTCTAAATGCAGCTTGCCTTTCAGCTCCAGTATGATGCGCTGGGCGGTTTTGGCACCAATGCCTTTCACCTTCTCCAGCGTTCGCGCATCTTCATGCGCTATAGCCCGCTCCAGCTCTTCCGGCGTTAGCGACGACAGGATGATGCGCGCTGTAGCTGCACCTACCCCGTTGATACTTAGCAACTGGCGAAAGGTGGTACGTTCCGTTTCATCGGCAAAACCATACAGCACCCAGGCATCTTCACGCACCTGCACATGGGTATACAGGCGGCACCGTTCCAGGTCTTGCACCCTGCCATATGTTTGCAGCGTGATATTGACCTCGTAACCAACTCCGTTTACAGAAAGATATAACAGGGAAGGGGATTTATAACTCAGTTCACCCTCCAGGAAAGCATACATACTACGAATGAATTATACAAATATCACAAATATTACCTATAAAAAGAGCGGCATGTTATACACACCGCTCCATAAATGACATTAAGTTGACGCTGGTTTTAGAACCACCAGGGTATCTTGTTGCTCTCAAATTTATATATGAACATTAAAGATATAGTTGAGTAGCTGTCTTTCACTTCTTTATTGCCACGTTTAGACCATGCTTTCTGTTTTACACTCGGGTCTATAGCCCACGATTTGTCGTACATTTCTTTGGCCACTGCTGCTTTTTCAGGAGACAGGTAGCGGTCAAGGTATTCCGGCGTTACGTATTCGCTGCTCACGTTATCCAGCCTGTCGTGGCCGGTAAAACGGTACAGGTACTCGATACCCAGCGACATATTGCGGTTCAGGTCGTAACGAAGGCCAAGGCCCGCGGGTACAGCTACCTGCCAGAAAGATGTTTTCTGAGAGTAGGTAGGCGTAGGGTCCTCATGCTCGAAGCCTTCGCCTTCCAGGCTCAGGTCGCCCACTTTTACCCAGCGTTTGGCACCGGTATTGCGTTCTATGAAAGTGCTGAATGGCGTGTAGTAGAAACCACCGATACCTACCGTAAGGTAAGGTTGCAACCTCCATCCGGCAGATTTGCTTTCAGAGTTGCTGCGGAATGGCATGAATTCCACCTGGAACAAACCTTCCCACATACTTACTTTAATATCCTGATTGCGCAGGTAGCGTTGAAACGCATCGTCTTCTATCGACTTGGCGGTCTTGGCTTTCTTTTCATTCCAGGCATCGGTAGCATACAGGGTACCATAGCTAATGCCTAAGCGGAATGCCAGCATAGGATGCGCTGTATAACGACCGAATAAACCGCCCATGAAACATGGTTGGTCGAAATATTTGCCGTTGGTATAATGGTCTACAAAATTCTGGGTACCTACGTCACCCCACAGATCGGTCATGCCGAATTGTATACCCATTGAGTATCCGGGATGCTCCACATACTCACGTGGAATAGCAGGTTGGGCATTAACAGAAATAGTGGCAGCGCTAACGCATAAGGCTAAAAGGCTACGGACAATCTTTTTCCGCATTGTACTCTGGTTTTAGCGTTGAAGATAAAAAAATTATTTTCCTTTAAAAATAGCTTTCCTTTTTTCTAAGAAAGCCGTTGTTCCCTCACGCATGTCTTCGGTAGAAAAGCATTCACCAAAGCGCTTCACCTCGTTGGCAAAACCGTTACTATCCGCTTTCGCCGCATCATTCACACAAGATATAACTTTTGATATAGCAATGGGAGCCTTTGTATGTATTTTTTGCAAAATTTCTTTGGTTTTGCTCAAAAGCTCGGCCAGTGGCCATACATGGTTTACAAGGCCCAGTGCTTTTGCTTCATCTGCACCTATCATATCAGCGGTCATCATCAGCTCCATCGCTTTGCCTTTGCCTACCAGCTGTGTCAGGCGTTGTGTGCCGCCATAGCCCGGTATCAACCCCAGGTTTACTTCGGGTTGGCCAAACTTAGCATTCTCGCTGGCTGTTCGGAAATGGCAGGACATGGCCAACTCGCAACCACCACCCAATGCAAAGCCATTAACGGCAGCTACGATAGGCTTAGGGCTGTTCTCTATTTTATCGAAAACATTATCCTGTCCTTTCTTTGCAAGGGCCGAACCGCCTGCAGCATCCAGTGTGGTAAACTCCGATATATCGGCACCGGCTACAAATGCCTTTTCGCCGCTACCGGTAAGTATCGCGCTTTTTATCTCTGCATTATTATATATCTCATCTACCACCTTACCCAGTTCTTCTATCACATCCTTATTCAGGGCATTCAGTTTATCAGGGCGGTTGATGGTTACTACCAGTGTGCCATCCTGCAAGTCTGTTAATAATGTTTGGTACATATTCTAGTGAAAATTGTTTGAATTAAATCTGTATTAAAATAGTTGGCTGCGGTGTTTTTGCACCCATTCTGTTATGTATGTGGCTATTTCGGTAGTAGGGGCGCCGGGGGCAAACAGCTTGCCTACCCCTGCCTTATACAGTTCCTGCATATCTTCTTCGGGTATGATACCGCCGCCTGTCAGCAACACATTTTCCAGTCCTTTCTCCTTCATCAGCTGCATCACCTTGGGGAATACCGTATTGTGCGCACCACTGAGTATGCTGATGCCTATGGCATCCACATCTTCCTGCAGTGCCGTGTTTACCACCATTTCAGGTGTTTGGCGCAGGCCGGTATATATTACTTCCATACCTGCATCGCGCAGGGCGGTTGCTATTACTTTGGCACCACGGTCGTGCCCGTCAAGACCCACCTTTGCTACCAGCACACGCACGGGTCGTTGCATCCTTTCTGTCATAATCCTAATAAAAATGCGGATAAAAGTAACAATAAGAGCAATAAGTAGGTTATGTATGAGTTATCATGCTTTAATTTAGTAGCCTGTTTCCTTCAAAAACCACATGCACATCCTATATTGTAATACTCCTTCTGGGCAACAAAGCCATTAACTATTCAGTTTAATTACCGTTATGATAAACAAGAGAACCATTATCGCAACATTGCTGTGCACTTCATTGGCCCGCTACCGCCAAAGCAGATTTTTATTTGAAGCCTACTGTTGGCGTAGGGTTAGGCAGTGCTACCTCCAGCGGCCTGCTTGTGCCATTACGGAATACGGGCTTTAAAAGTTGCTATATGGGGCAGGTAATAGTTGGCTACCAGCTTGCCGGCCTACGATTGGAAACCGGCCTTGGCTATATGACATCCGGCTTTACTGAAAAAGACCTGCTTTTTTTAATGCAAAACAACACTATGTAAGGGTGAGCTGCGGTATGTATATAGCCACCTTATAGTGCCTGTACGTGCTGCCTATAAAATAGGGCTTGGCAACCGCTTATCTATTGTGCCGCATGCGGGTGCAGATGTATCGTATAACCTCGGCACTAAAAGCAAAATTGTTTCAGATAATCCCGGCTTCAGTACAGACTATGTAAAAGGGACTGATTTTTCGAACATATACCGTAGCATCAGTTTGTGGGCCAACGGGGGATTGGATGTTGAAGTGAGGGTGGCCAATCATCTGAGTGTAGTTGCGGGGCCTAAATTCAGGTATATGGTTACATCTATACTAAAAGACAAAACCACTTTTTACGACCCGAGGCTTCGTAATTACGTTATATCGCTGGAGGCAGGTGTATTGTTGTCACTTTGATTTTTCAAGCACCCCTAAAATCAATTTCTTACAAAGCGTACCTTTGCGCCCATGAGCGAAGAGAAAAGCCTCAATTTTTTAGAAGAGATCATTGAACAACATCTTGCCGAAGGCAAGTATGAACATATACATACCCGTTTTCCGCCGGAGCCAAATGGCTACCTGCACATAGGGCATGCTTCATCCATATGCCTCAACTTTGGCCTTGCCAAAAAGTATAACGGCAAAACCAACCTGAGGTTTGATGATACCAACCCGGTAACGGAAGATACCGAGTATGTAGAAAGCATCAAGTACGACATCAAATGGCTGAGCGATGCTATTGGTAAGAGTTGGGACAATGAGTTCTACGCATCTGACTATTTCGACCAGATGTATGCATTTGCGGTTACGCTTATAAAGAAGGGACTGGCCTATGTAGATGACAGCACGGCCGAAGAAATAGCGGCTACCAAAGGCAGCACTACCGAGCCAGGTAAAAACAGCCCTTACCGCGACCGCAGTGTAGAAGAAAACCTGCAACTGTTTGCCGATATGAAGGCAGGCAAGTACAAGGATGGCGAAAAAGTGCTGCGTGCCAAAATAGATATGGCACACCCCAACCTCCTGATGCGCGACCCGCTGATGTACCGCATAAAACATGCACATCACCACCGCACGGGCGATACATGGTGCATCTACCCGATGTACGATTTTGCACACGGGCAAAGCGATAGTATAGAGCACATCACCCACAGTATATGCACGCTGGAATTCATACACCACCGCCCGCTGTACGATTGGTTTATAGAAAAGCTGGAAATCTTCCCATCGCACCAGTACGAGTTTGCCCGCCGCAACCTTACCTATACAGTAATGAGCAAGCGCAAGCTGCTGCAACTGGTAAATGAGAAGTATGTTGCCGGCTGGGACGACCCGCGTATGCCTACCATCAGTGGTATGCGTCGCCGTGGCTACCCCGCACAGGCCATCGTCAACTTTTGCGATACGGTAGGTATAGCCAAGCGTGAAAATATTGTTAACCTGAGCCTGCTGGAGTTTCACGTGCGCGAACAACTGAATAAAACGGCCAACCGCGTAATGGCCGTACTGGACCCTATAAAGCTGGTAATCACCAACTACCCCGAAGGGCAAACAGAAGAGCTGAACGCGGAGAACAATCCCGAGGACGAAAACGGCGGCCACCGTCTGCTACCCTTCAGCCACGAGATATGGATAGAGCGCGAAGATTTTATGGAAGAACCACCTAAAAAATTCTTCCGCCTGGGGCCGGGACTGATGGTGCGCCTGAAGCATGCCTACATTGTAAAATGCGACAGCTTTGTAAAAGATGATAGCGGCAAGGTAACAGAGATACATTGCACCTACATACCCGAAAGCAAAAGCGGTAGCGATACCAGCGGGATACATGTAAAAGGCACCATACACTGGGTAAATGTGGCTACGGCCAAAACCGCCGAAGTGCGACTGTACGACCGCCTATTCAAGGTAGAAGACCCATCGAGCGAAGAAGGTGACTTTAAAGATTATATCAACCCCGATTCATTGCAGGTATTACCTGCTGTGTATATAGAACCTGCACTGGCAGAAGCGAAAGCCGGCGAGCAATTCCAGTTTCTGCGCAAGGGCTACTTTGCCGTGGATAAGGATAGCACGCCGGGGCATATTATATTCAACCGCACCGTAGGGTTGAAAGATACATTTGCCAAAGAGGTAAAGAAAGGCTAACTATGATGATAATAGATAGAACGTCATGATAACAATTAGCAATATAGACGAAACCATAGATAGACTGAATAAGCTGCAAGCTGATTCAAAACCACTATGGGGTGCAATGACAGCCCAGCAAATGGTGGAACACCTGGCTACAACAATAAAAATTTCCAGCGGCAAAATACCGCTGCAGCAGCGTACTACGGTAGAAGAAGGCAATGCTATAAAAGCACAAATGGTGTACACCGATATGGAATTCCCTATGGGGCTGAAAAGCCCTACCATACCCGATGGCCCACTGGTATATGAGCACGAAGATATTTCTGCTGCAGTAGCCGCACTGAAATCGGAATTGGCTGATTTTGCATCGCACTACAACCTCAACCCCGATGTCATGCATGTGCATCCCAGGCTGGGCGCTATGACCCATGCTGAATGGCTCATTTTGCATGGCAAGCACTTCAAACACCATTTCAAGCAGTTTGATATTTTATAAGTAAAAGCCCCGCTCATTGCGGGGCTTTTTATCGTAGGGTATTCCCAAATTATCAAATTACTTAGCTGCTACCACGCTTATCTCTACTTTCACACCTTTAGGCAGCCCTGCTACCTGTACGGTTTCGCGGGCAGGCGGGTTTTCGGTAAAATAGCTGCCATATACCTGGTTCACCTGTGCAAACTGCCCCATATCCATCAGGAAGATGGTGCTTTTCAGCACATGGCTGAAGTCCATACCCGCTTCTGTAAGTATGGCTTTCAGGTTTTCCATTACCAGTTTGGTTTCCGTTTGTATATCGCCGGTATATAGCTCATTGGTCTTTGGGTCAATAGCTATCTGGCCCGATACGAATAGCATATTGCCGAACTGTACGGCCTGGTTATATGGCCCTATGGGCGCCGGTGCATTATTTGTGCGGATGATTTTCTTTTCCATGCTACAAATGTAATACGCTGCTTACATTTGCACACCGTAAATGGCTTATATATTACATATAGATACCGCTACCGATAACAGCCTTGTGGCCCTGAGCCGCAATGGGCAGCTACTGAGCGCAATAGAAAATAACGGGCAACGCAACCACGCCTCGTTCATTAATAATCATATAGATGAAGTGCTGAAAGCGGCCGGCATAAGCTTGCAGCAGCTATCTGCTCTCGCTCTGTGTGGCGGGCCGGGCTCCTACACGGGTCTGCGCATAGGTTTGGCCACTGCAAAAGGCATTTGCTATGCTCTTCATATCCCGCTTATGATGCATAGCAGATTATTATTATTAGTTCTTAAGGAATTTTATAATAATTCATCTGAATATGAGTTTTTCGGCGGAATATTAACTGCGAGGGAAAAAGAATACTTCTTTTCGTTATATAACAATAAATTAGAACCTGTTGTAGCCCCTGCACATTTTACTGAGGATGAGCTAACTAATGTTAAACAAAAACATATAGGGAAAATATTGCTGGCAGGCGACATTACAGATGTTATTAATAATTTATTTCAATCAGGTGTTACCGGCTTCTATAATAAAAATGTTGTAGATGCAACAAGCTGGGCTTCATATGCTTTCCAACAATTTAATTGTAATAGTTTTGTCAATTTGCCCACAGCCGAACCATATTACCTGAAACAAGTTTATACGCATAATTCAAAGAAAAACAATTAGTTACGAAAATACATCTTTAAATTTATCCACATTTTAACGGTGGTTTAACAGATTTCAGCAATATGACTTTGGTTCATATTTGATATTGGCGTATGTTTGCATGCCCGCAAATCACTACAGATAACCAACCCTAGCTCTTTCAGGAAAATGTATTATTACTCTTTTTGTTTATTATAAAATCAACTTGTAAATGGAAACGACTATGTCAGCAAACACGCTGGTTATTCGCAAAGATGAAGGTTCGAACGAACAGATTAAACTGGACTACATGGCGGTGAAGAGTGCAGCAATGACACTGAGGGCCATTAACCACAAATTACGTCAGCAGATTGTCAAGTTGCTGGAAGAAAATAAACGCATGAATGTTACAGATATCTATGTTAAACTGCGCCTCGAGCAGTCTGTTGCTTCTCAGCACCTGGCTATCCTGCGCCGTGCAGACATCGTTATCACTGAGCGCGATGGTAAATTCATCCACTACGCACTGAACCATGCACGTATAGCATCAGTAGCTAAGTTTGTAAACGAACTGGTTAATTCTGAAGCTTAATTAATAAACGTTTTAAAATAAGAAAGCCCTGCACATGCAGGGCTTTCTTATTTACTATCAATTAGTTAGCTGTTCTTTATCTTATTCCAAGTATCGTACAGGGCTTCCTGCTGCGGCCTGTCGGCAGGCATTTCGGCCAATGGTTCGCAAGCCCGCAGGCTATCGCGGCAGTCTCGCGGCAGTGCCTGGTATAGCTGGGTGCCTTTGGTCTTCCAGCTTATCATATCATCACTTACCTCTTTTATTATTTTCCCTGGGTTGCCCACCACCAGGCTGCGGCGGGGTATTTTGGTATTGGCATTGATGAACGACAGCGCTCCTATGATGCATTCATCGCCTATTTCCACCTCATCCATTATCACACTGTTCATACCCACCAGCACATTGCGGCCTATGGTAGCACCATGTATAATGGCACCGTGGCCTATATGTGCCCCTTCCTTCAGCACCACCGTAACACCCGGAAACATATGGATGGTGCAGTTTTCCTGCACATTGCAGCCACCTTCTATCACGATACCGCCCCAATCGCCACGCAGGGCAGCACCGGGGCCTATATATACATCTTTACCTATCACCACATTGCCCGTTACCACCGCCTGCGGATGCACAAAAGCCGATGGATGCACCACAGGTATAAAACCTTTGAATGAGTAGAACATGATGTAAAAATAGCAAAGAGGAAAGGATTTCAACCATTAAGGCACCGGGTCGTACCCATGCCCGCCCCAGGGGTGGCAGGAAAGAATACGCTTCAATGCCATGCGCCCGCCTTTCCACGGGCCGTATTTTTTAATGGCTTCCAGCCCGTAGGCAGAACAGCTAGGGGTATAGCGGCATTTGGCCCCGAATAGGGGCGATATAAAGGCCTGGTACACCTTAATAAGCCAGATGAACACTATGGAGAACAGCTTACGCATCTACCGCCTTAAAATCATTGCAAAAGCGGGCTATGCCTTTTTGCACCATTTCCTGCACGGTAGCAAATTCGGGCAGCCCGGTATCCGTAAAAATAATGAAAACATGCAATTGCAGCTCAGCCGGCATGGCCTCATATAGCGGGTGCTTATTCAGCCTCCATGCTTCGCGCAACAGGCGCAGCACACGGTGGCGGTGTACCGATTTGCGAAATTTCTTTTTGGGCACGGAAAAGCCGGCCTGTACAGGCGCAGCCCCGGCATCGCGCGGAATGGTACGATAGATGAAACGTACCGGAAAAAAAGAAAACGCTTTCCCTTCCCGGAAAAGCGTATCAATATGTTGCTCGCGCTTCAGCCGCTCGTATGCTTTTAAAGTATTACGAATGGCAGTTGAATTTTAAAGATTATTTCAGGCGGCTTTCGTCAGAAACAGTCAGTTTATGACGTCCTTTTGCGCGGCGAGAAGCCAATACTTTGCGACCATTAGCAGTTTGCATACGCTTGCGGAAACCATGTACTGATTTACGACGGCGGCGGCTTGGTTGATACGTACGTTTCATAACTTATTCTTTTTACCCTTACGGGTGATATTCTTTAAATTAAGGAGTGCAAAGGTAACGGATATATTCTAATCAGCCAAAATAAGAACAACTTTTTTGAACTGATATTAAAAAAGATGCCCTGCCATACCGGCAGGACATCTTTTACATGCAATTACTTACCCTATTTAGCTTTGTTACCACCCGATTTCAGGGCTTCCCTTATTTGTTTTGCAAGCGCATTACCCGGCTCTATAGATTCTATTTTCTCTACGTATTTGATTGCATTATCCTTATCACTCTTATTGTAGTAATACAGAGAAAGATATTGATATGCCTGCATCAGGTCATTAGGCTTACGCTCATAACCCTGTATGTTCAACTCCATCCATTTTGTATAAAATGGCACTGCTGTACCTTCTTTACCTTCGTTATCGATGGCGGCAGCTGTCCGTCCTCTCCAGTAGGTAGCAGATGGCTGATCGGGAAATTTAGTTTCCATAGCTTCGTAAGCCTTAGCAGCAGCATTATAATCGCGGCCATAGTAGGCAGAAAAGCCAGCATAGAAATAATCCAGCGCTTTAGCATCGTCAGGATATTGGCGTATCAACCTGTCATACCATTTGTAGGCCATCATCCACTCTCTGGCTGCACGCAGTGCTTCAGCATTCTCACGGAAAGCTTCCGATTTGTTTTTAGAAGTATCTATATCAACCGCTTTGTTGAAGTATTTGTCAGCTTCTTCAACCCGGCCATTTTGCAGCTGTATTTTACCATACTGCCTGTAGTCGTTAGGATATATCTTCTTAGGGTCTTGTTTCTGGAAATAGACATCTGCATTTTTCAGCGCATTTACAGAATCGCCCAGTTCATATTGGCTGAAGGCCAGGATACCATAATAGCGTGGCTTGGTCTTGCCTTTACCTATAAATTCTTCTGCTTTTGATACTGCACCTTTATAGTCTTTAGACAGGAACAGGATATCCATATACCTTTCCATATCCTCATCTGTTTTGTCAGAATATTCCAGGTATTTTTCCAGGTTTTGTTTCGACAGGTCGTATTTACCTACATAGCTGTAAGCATCGGCCAAGTCGCGGTAAGGCAGCGGGTTTTTAGGGTCGGCCTCTTTGGCTTTCTCCCAGTTTTCCAGTGCCAGTTTGTAGTTCTTGGCATCGTACCACAGCTTACCTATGCGAGAGAAAGCCAGTGAGTTTTTAGGATCTTTCTCTACTATTTTCTCGTAGCTGGTCATGGCTTCACCACCACCGCCTTGCACTTTCTGGTAGGCATCGCCCAGTGAAAGGCGCATATCCATATTATCGTAGTTGGCCAGTGCAGTTTTATACCAGTTTACAGCCAGCTGATAGTCTCCGCCAGTGGTATAAGTAATGGCATCAGCAGCGTATTTCAGTTGCTCCCATTCTTTTCTTTTTGCTTTGCCTGCCAATGCAGTTGCCAGCTGGTTGCCTTCTGCCGGGCGGCCTTCCACGAAGGCTATACGCACCAGGCCACCCATATTGGCATAGTTATCCGTATTTCTCTGGAACAGTGCTTTTGCAGCATCTTTATTACCCAGTTGCAGTTCAGATAGGCCCAGGTAATAGTTGGCCAAAGGGTTGGTACCTGCAAGCGGTGTCAAAACTTTTTTAGCAGTTTCGTAGCGCTCATAGTTATACATCTTAATACCTTCTTCCAGTGTCTGTGCCTTTACGCTAACACTTAGCGTCAGGGCAGCAGCCATCATTACTATTGGTTGTTTCATTTTCATACTTTTCCTGTTTGTAGTAACAGTGCTTCTATACAGTTTTATTTAGTTTCGTTATCAGTTAGACTATTGTTGCGGGTTAGGGTTTACTGCCGCTTCCCTGAAAATGATATTGCTGCGCAGCGGAAAAAGCCTTGCCTGCTTAAATATCAGTTGTCCGCGTTCCCTTGCCAGGAAATTGGCAAAGCCGGTGCCTAAGCCGAAATATGTTTCACGATGTATGAAATACAGGTTCCTCGTCAGCGGATACCAGTTAGGGGCTATATAGCCCTGATATGGCCTGTATGTTTTCTGCAGTGAATCATTTAGTATGCTCACCACTTTTACATCTTTTATAAACGCCAGCCCTTCGGGGTCTGTAAAATCGCTTACAGCGCTAACACCTACAAAACCAATGGCCCCTTCATTATTGGCCACATATTTTATAACCGAGTCTGCGCTTTTGGCGGCAAATACATTCGCACCCAGTTTTTGCCCCGGTAGCAAAGAATCCATTACATACCTCAGTGTGCTGGACCCCTGGTTATCAAATACGACGGTATATTTTGTTTTATAAATACCCGTCAGTATCCCTTTCACCTGGCTTACGCTGAGTACCGTATCGGCTGAATTATTATTTACGATAACAGCCACTGCATCTTTGGCCACCGCCAGCGATGTAGGTACTACTTTCTTATTCTCCAATACTTTCTTCTCATCTGCGTTCAACTCTCTCGTCACTAATATCAGCCGGGTAGTATCGTTCAAAAAGTCTTTGATACAATCGGCTTCCGGCTTGTATTCCACCGTAATATTCGCCTCCGGAAAACTGCTGTCAAATACTTTCAGCTGCTCTTCTATTATAGGCTTGTAAGTTTCGTCAACACTTATTTTTATGTTGCCGCTGCTTAGTGTATCTGTAGGCTGTTTCACGCTGTCATTTCCGCAGGAAACAAGTAGCAAACTTGTTACCACACCAGCCAATATATTTTTAATACCCTGCATGGGGATGCAATTTTAGTCAATATTTCAAAAAAACGAATGAAACCTATTTATGTTGTAACATTAATTTAACAGCCCTGTCACTTTTCTGTAAAATCATTGTATGCTAACGCCTTTTCATCTGTTTCATATCCATCCACCCGCGCCATATGCGGAACAGGCCATAGGCCAGCATCAGGCTACCCAGCACATAGGCAAAACCAGTGGGCAGCTCCATAGCACCAAAGGCCTTGATGTAGATGATGAGCATACCTATGATGAGGTAAAACACACCCATACCCAGGTGCATTATAGCCCTGAACCTTGCCATACCCTGATTCCCCTGGCGCTCTTCAAAATTTTCCATACTGTTTGTTTTTACCGTAACTAAAAACGTTGCGAAATTAAACTAAATAAAGGGCAATTACCACCCTGCGCTATTATGCTTATAAGATAACTGTATGGTTGCTTTCCATAACGGGGTTATTGATATTTAACGATTTGTATAAAAAACAAAAAAAGAGGTTGTATGATACAACCTCTTTCTAAATCGCTAAAAATTAAAACCTTATTTTTTAGCGGCTGCCTTTTTAGGGCCTGCGTTTTTCTTCGCAGCGGCCTTTTTAGGGGCTGCAGCTTTTTTAGGAGCAGCTTTTTTAGGAGCCGCTTTTTTTGCAGCAGCTTTCTTAGGAGCCGCTTTTTTCGCAGCTGCTTTCTTAGGAGCTGCTTTCTTTGCTGCAGCTTTTTTAGGAGCCGCTTTTTTTGCAGCAGCTTTTTTTGGAGCTGCTTTTTTGGCTGCAGCCTTTTTAGGAGCTGCTTTTTTTGCTGTTGCCATAACTGTGTGAATTTAAGGGTTAAACAAAAAACCTTTATGGCAAACAACCGAAGGGGTTAGGCTTCGGCTGTAGCTGAAAATTCTTTCACTGATATCAATGTTTTGGTACGTGTTTTGCGAAACTCTACGATACCATCTTTTGTTGCAAATATGGTAAAATCCCTACCGATACCTACGTTATTACCAGGGTGGTATTGTGTGCCGCGCTGACGAACGATGATGTTGCCAGATATAGCAGGCTGACCACCATATATTTTTACACCAAGGCGCTTACTTTGCGAGTCGCGGCCGTTCTTTACACTACCTTCACCTTTTTTGTGTGCCATTTCTTATTCTTACTATTTACGAATTTACAAAAAAATTAAATTAAGCAATATCGCTTATCTTGATTTTTGTCAGATATTGGCGATGGCCATTGCTTTTTTGGTAACCTTTACGGCGTTTCTTTTTGAAAACGATCACTTTGTCACCTTTCAGGTGATCAACTATCTCAGCTTTCACTTTTATAGAATTGGTAAGGTTTACACTTCCACCATTTGCAGTCATCAGTATTTCTGAAAACTCAACTTTATCGCCTACATTACCTTCAAGGCGATGAACAAACAATTCGTCGTCTTTTCTAACTTTGAATTGTTGACCTGCTATATTTACAATCGCAAACATGACGCTCCTAAAATATTTCGCGCAAAGTTAATATACTTTTTTGGTTTTTAGCAAATAAATTTTTATAATTAGTTAAATCCCTATCTGTTGTTGCGCAGGCCGCTCATATTACTTCTATATTTATAAAGAAACTCTTTGGCAGAATTGTATTTTTGAGGCTTGAAGCTTGCGAGATGAAGATAAAATCTTTCCTGGCCAAACCGTATGCCGCTATCGTACATGGACGCATACGCAAGAGCATGAATACTGCCGTGGCCGACCAGCAGGCTATACTGCAGCAACTACTGAAAACAGGCAGCCGCACCACCTTTGGCAAAGACCATAACCTGCAGGATGTAAAAACACACACAGAATATACACAAGCAGTACCCATACGCGACTATGAGGCTTTCAAACCCTACATAGAGCAGATAAAAACCGGGCAGCAAAATGTGCTGTGGAAAGGCAAGCCCATATATTTTGCCAAAACATCGGGCACTACCAGCGGCGTTAAATACATACCCATCACTAAAGATTCCATATCGAACCACATAGATACGGCGCGCAATGCACTGCTGTGCTATATGGTAGAAAGCGGTAATACTGCTTTCGCCGATGGCAAGATGATATTCCTTTCGGGCTCTCCCGTGCTGGAACGTGTGGGCGGTATACCTACCGGCAGGCTTAGCGGCATAGTGAACCACTTTATACCCGGCTACCTGCGCGGCAACCAGTTGCCATCATACGAAACCAATTGCATAGAAGACTGGGAAGAAAAGCTGGGCCGCATAGTAGAAGAGACCATCAATAAAAACATGACGCTGATAAGCGGTATACCACCATGGGTGCAGATGTATTTTGACTGGCTGACGGAGCGTAGTGATGGTAAAAAAATAAAAGAACTGTTCCCTAACCTGCAGGTCATTGTGCATGGCGGGGTCAACTTCGAGCCGTATCGCTCCAAGCTGTTTGAAAGCCTGGGCAAGCCAGTAGATACCGTTGAAACATTCCCTGCCTCCGAAGGCTTCTTTGCCTTTCAGGACACACTGGATAAAGAAGGGCTGCTGCTGAATACCAATTCGGGCATCTTCTTCGAATTCATACCTGCCGGCGAGGTATTCAGTGAAAATCCCACACGTCTTTCGCTGGGCGATGTGAAGCTGGGCGAGAACTACGCCCTCATTGTAAACAGCAATGCAGGATTATGGGGTTATAATATTGGCGACACGGTAAGGTTTGTAAGCCTCGAACCGTATCGTATAGTGGTTACAGGCCGTACCAAGCATTACATCTCTGCCTTTGGCGAACATGTGATAGGCGAAGAGGTAGACCATGCTATGCTGCTGGCTGCCAAGGAACATAATGCACATATCATAGAGTTTACCGTAGCGCCCATGATACAAACTGATGGCGAATTACCGTACCATGAATGGTTGGTATCCTTCGAACAGGTGCCGGACAACCTGGAAGCCTTCAGGCAAGCAGTGGATAACCACCTGCGCCAAAAGAATATTTATTACGACGACCTGATAACAGGTAACATCCTGCAACCCTTAAAAATCCGCCCGCTGCCGAAAAATGCATTCATCGAATACATGAAATCGATAGGCAAGCTGGGCGGGCAGAACAAAGTACCCCGCCTTAGCAACGACAGGAAAATTGCTGACGACCTCATAAAATTCAAGCTCTAAATTTTACAATACATAAATAAACAAAGGCACTACAAATTGTAGTGCCTTTGTTTATATTCATAAATATATGCTTCAGTTATTTTTTAGGCACCAGTAATGCCTGGTATTGTGCAGGCTGTTCCAGCAGGTTTAGTGCTTTCTGTACATCTTCATCGGTACGCATACTGTTTTCTATGCGTCCGCGGAGATAGTAATAACGAGATATGATTTCATTTTCCAGTATGCGCATCACTTCTGCCTTATGCTTTGCCAGGTCTTGTTTTTTATCGTGCGATACTTTTGTAAGCAGTGCATTATATTCACCTTTCACCGCATCGAAAGACTTATCGCGTGTAGCCGCCTGCCTGAATGAATCGAGTGCTATCTCTGTTTCCGTTTTGTATGAATAATCTTTATTCTCCAGCCATTTACCAAACGCCGCAAAGTCTGCATCTGCCAGGGCAAATGTACTTGCAGGGGCTATTGTCTTATTTTGTTTGGCATACTGTGTAGCATAATCGAAAAAGTAGTTTTTGATGTATAGTGTGATGGCAAGCTTGCTGATGTCATCCTCTGCCACCAGTACATCGGGTTCTACACCACCGCCACTCTGTACGCGCCGGCCGCCCTTGGTTTTAAATTCTTTCTTCAGCGAATCGGGTATGTGGCCCACACTTCCATCGGGATTTCTATGTGCATAGTCTATTGCTTGTATGCAACGGCCGCTTGGAGTGTAGTATTTGGCAGTCGTTAGTTTCAGCCTGGCATTATAGCCCAGCGGCCGTGTTACCTGCACCAGCCCCTTGCCATAAGAACGCTCCCCTACAATTACAGCACGGTCCAGGTCTTGCAGTGTACCGGCCACTACTTCCGATGCGGATGCGGAAGAGCGGTTGATAAGCACGGCTACCGGTATATTTAAATCCCACGGTGCTCCACTGGTTCTGAACTCTTCAGATAGTTGAGGCGTTTTGCCTTTCGTCATTACTACCAGTTGTCCACGGTCTACAAAAATGTTGCAGATAGATACTGCTTCATTCAGCAAGCCACCGGGGTTATTACGCAAATCGAGTACTACCGATTTCAAATTAGGCTGTGCTTTCTTCAGGCTATCAAAGGCGCTGCGCACCAACCTGCTGCATGCAGGGGTAAATTGAGTAAGCTTTACCACTGCTATATCCTTGTTTTTACCTATCAGGCCGGCATATGGCACACTCGATACTTCTATTTCGCTGCGGGTAATGATTTTATCAATTTCCGTACCGGTATAGGCATCTTTTATCCGCATGGTGAACTGTGTGCCGGGAGACCCCTTCAGCAAGAGACTGATGTCATCTATATCCTTACCTTTCAGCAATTGCTTATCTATAGCTATCACCTCATCGCCGGGGTGCAAACCAGCAGTAAATGCAGGGCTGTTTTCATACACCTCACCTACATATATCTTATCATCTTTTTTACGCATATTGGCGCCTATGCCACCATATTTGCCCGTTGTCTGAAATTCATATTCTTCTATATCCGATTCGGTAATGTAGTTGGTATATGGGTCCAGGTTCTCAAGCATAGCATCGATACCCGTTTTCATCATTTTACCCGGTTCTATAGGGTCTACGTAGTACGTATTCAACTCTTTGAAAAGCGTAGTGAATATGTCCAGGTTTTTAGATATTTCGAAGTATGAATCTGCTGTTTTTGCCTGAATAAATATCCCCAGAATGCAGGCTGCGCCAAATCCGCCCAAAAAACCTGCATACTTTTTCATCTTATGCATATATAATTTATTTCTTGTATATTGTATCCTTGTAGCAATGTACGAAATAAAATTGCCCGATGATTTCATAGGGAAATTTTAACATTCGATGACATACTAAACTTGGATATACTATATATAATATGTAATTTGCTGTTGTAAATTGATTGTAATGAAGAAATTTGTACTTGCTTTATTAAGTGTTGTTGGCGTAGCATCTGCAGCTACCGCGCAAGATTTTACAATGCAGAAAGATACTGTGAAAGCTTACGTAAGCAACACAGGATTTGAATCATACAACTACATTAATAATAAAACTAACAATAACCTCAAAGTTGATTGGAAGATTATCAGCCATACTTTACCAGCAAGTACTGCATGGACTACATCTTTTGGCCTTTGTGATAATGTTACCTGTTATTCTCCTAATGTTCTGACGGGTACTATTCAAACTACGGATGATATAGCACCGCAAGGCAACGCACCTTTCAAAGTACAATACGGTGACTTAACAACAGCTACCGGTAATGGCCCTTATTATGTAACTGTTGAACTGAAAACTGTCAATACAGTTGATACAGTAGTTTATCAATTCAATAGGTTTTCTACAAACGTTAGCAGTGTGAATAACTCAAAAGGAGATAATATCGTAGTATATCCAAACCCTGCCCGTGATGAGATCAATGTATTGTTTGACCGTAGTATGGATGTAAGAAACATAACAGTCTACAACCTGATAGGCAAAGCTGTTACTGTTTACAAAGTTTCAGGAAACAGTGCAAAGCTGGATATTCAAAACATACCTTCAGGCATCTACTTCCTGCGCATGCTAGATGCACAAGGCCACGTACTTGCTACACGTAAGTTTACACACCAGTAATTTTTTTAGTACCAACATATTTGTAAAAGCTCCGTCAAACGGAGCTTTTTTATTTAGTAGTAGTACAAAATGTCGTAAATTTAAATAAGACCAATACCCCGGTGCATGATACGATTACTACACCTATGCCTGCTGACAATGCTACTGCTGCCCGATATGGTGATTGCACAGCAATTATTTTCTGAAGGCATAATAGAATATGCAGTAGTAATAGACCCTCCTGCCAACCAGGAAGGGATCACTCAATATTCGGGCACATACATTATTACTATTAAAGGCCGCCAGGTAAAAAAAGAACTGAAGCTGGAAAATGGCTTTTCTACTGTAATGCTTTTCAACTATAAAGACAGCAGCGGCTATTCGCTGCGAAAAATAGGTGACCGCTCACTGGCCATACAATTGGATATAGGACAAATAAATGAACGCCGCAAAAAATATGAAGGACTCGTATTAAAGGAAAATAACGGCAAAAAAGAAATAGCAGGCATACCGGCATTGCCCGGCACGGTAACATACCCCAATGGCACCAGTACGGATATATACTATTCCAAAGACTGGTATTTAAACGATGCAGTATTCGACCGTTTTCCGGGTGCAAAGTTTATACCACTGGTTTTTAAGAGCATCAATGAAGATGGCCTTGGCACCAGTTTTAGTATTATAAAGATAGCGCCACAACCGGTGGCCGATGCAGAATTCAGGATACCAGCCCATTACAAAATGATGAGTAGTGCCGAATACCAAAAGTTGACTGCTAAATAGCAATCATTTCATACGTATTTAAAACGACATTTTATGCTGCGCACCCTGCATATGATACTGTTGTGCTTATGCTGCTACACCATAGCAAAGGCAGATGGCACTTATCGTGAATGGGATAACGCCCTTAGCGAAAAACATCTGGTACGAAAGATACAGATGACCTATCGGGGACTGGACAGCATACCCGATATATTGGACCAGTTTCCTAATCTTGAAGAAATCAACCTGAGTAATAATAAGATAACCGCACTTCCGCCTTCCATTACCCGCTGCAAGAAATTGAAGCGGCTAATCCTCTTCAGAAACAGGATAGAGGCATTACCCGAAGGCATGCAGCAACTTACCCGTCTCGAAGAGTTATCGGTAAGTTATAACAGGCTAAAAACCATACCTGCTGGTATGGGGCAGATGCCTGCGCTGATAACGCTTAACCTTACCGGGAACGAAATAGACTCTATACCAGCCGCAATAGGACAAAGTAAAAAATTAAAAGATTTACGCCTGGCCTCAAATCAGCTTATACGTTTGCCGGAAGAATTGACAAGGATAAAAACACTGGACCTTTTAGACCTAGGGAATAATTACCTGGAATCATTACCACGCAGCCTGGGCAATCTTTTCGCTTTGCGCTTTTTATATATCAATCATAACAGGCTTGTAAATATTCCGGAATCTATCGTGAAATGCCAAAAGCTGATAGAGCTGGATGTGGTGCGCTGTGGTGCCATGCGTATGCCGAATGGGCTGGGCGATATCCGTTCGCTGGAATATGTGTATATAGACGAGCGCATCATACCCTTCTATCAAAATCCACGAAACCGGTTTATACAAAACATATTTGTCGTTACAAACGACCAGTTGCTGTACAGACGGTCTCAGTAAATCGTAAATAATAAAGGGCTGCCATAGCAGCCCTTTATTATTTATATCCTATCTACACACCTACGGGAATAATACACCATTGTATTTGTTCACATCCACTTTAGGTATCGTAGCGCCATAATGGTTATTGATAGCTTCTATTATTTTATTGGCCACCAATGCATAACCACGAGGCGTCAGGTGCACACCATCCAGCGAGAATGCGCCACCGCTAACGAAGGTAGCATTGTAACCCACGCCACTGTACATGATACCCGATTGTATGGTTTTCAGGTATGAATTTATATCCACCATTGGCAGATTTTCCCTTTTAGCCATCATTTGTATAATGCTGTTGAATGCTGTTGTAGCTGCTTTAACTTTAGCTACTTCATCTGCTGTCAACACATAGTTTGCAGGTATCGGTTTTCGCGTACCCCAACCGGCACACTTTAATGAATCCTGAGGCGTACTAAGCAATATGTATTCACCTTGTTTAATCTGCCTCATCCCCGCAGGGGCCGTTGCATCCTGTATCACAAAGTAGTTATTACCCACATCAAAGCGGATGTGTGTAAGGCTGTTGTACGCATTATTCAGCAGGTTAGCATTGTTTTTGTCTAATACAAGGCCATTTGCCGGTACAGTAGTAAAGAATGGTATCGCTGTAACATCAGGAATATTGAGCAGCACACCTTGCGCACCTCTCGATTTCAGGCGTGTAAGCACGGAATCGTATGCGGCGTTGAACAGGTTTACATCCGATATTTTCTGCGTTGGCAATGCGCCACCTTCTCCACCGGCTGTAGCATAGCCCAGCACGTCGTTGCTGCCTATCCACAGGCTGAAGAAAGTAGGGTTCAATATCAGCATCTCATCCAGCGGCCTGGAGCCTGCGGGCGATACAAACATTCTTTTAGCAAATGGGTTCACCATACCATACCCCGGTATCAGGTAATCGACCGCGCGGATGCCGGGGATACCCATGTTGTTGAACGGCCCTTCAACTGCATATATATTCTGGCTGGTACCCGCCGTATCCAGCGCACCTGTAAAGGGCACAGGGCCTAAAGATGCTGCCGTATCACATAAGCCTTTATGTATGGCTAAAACGAATTTGGGGCCTGGGAAACCATATTCGCCGGGTACTAGTGGCTGCTTAAAATCGCCGCCGCCTACCATTTTGAACTGCCCTGCCAGCATAGACGGGTAAGAGTTCATTTGGCCGGTGCGGTAAAGTGCACCATCTGCAAAACCTGCTGTGAGTGAGTTACCTACGGCTACGTAGCGGGTAAAATCTGTGCCTTCGCCTTTTTGCGGCTTTTCAGGCTCTATGGTTGGTTTGCATGAGGCTGCCAGCAGTGCCAGTAAACCGATGCTATATATCTTCTTCATTGATTGCTCTGTTTAAAAAATTAAAAATCGTAGGTAAGGCCCAGGCCCGGGTTAATGATTTTTGTTTGATACTTGCCGCCAAAATTATCAGCCGCCAGTTCACCGCTGCGCGATGGTGTGAAAACATACTCCAGCACGCCCATAATAGTCAGCCTCTTAATAGGACGGAAGGTTAACCCGCCGGTTGCCATGACGTGGTTATTATCCGGCAAGTCTGGCGACAGGTAACCGTCTTTAACAGGTGTAGGGTCGTAAGCACAACCCAGCATAGCGGTAAATTTATCATTGATCATATAGCTACCACCCAAGCGCAGTATCACCGTGTTTTTGTAGCGGCGCGGAGAGCGTGTGTCTGACAATGCTGATGTGTTATTTTCATAATCGAACACCAGGCTGTCGTAAGAGCTCCAACCTACATAGTTGGCATCCAATTGCAGTGTTAGCCTTTGCGTAGGCCTTACACCAATACCTACAGATACTACCTGTGGCAGTGCCAGATCGGCCTTGAACGCAGTATAAGGGAATGATGAGCTCAGTGAACTTGGTACGCTGAAGCTGGCATACCCACGTTTTACTTTCATGTTTACAGAAGAGCGGTAGCTGATACCGAACTGCAGGTATTCGTTAGCACGCAGATGCACGCCTACATTGTATCCAAAACCCAGTGCATTCCCTTCCAGTTTTGCTGTTCCGTCTTCACCATTCTGGTTTTGCAATGGCACCGCTTTTTGCAGGTCCAGGCTACCTGTACCTATCACAAAACCCGCACCTACCGATACGATATCGTTTATCTTATAGCTAAGCGTGGGTTGTATAAATATGGTTTGCAGTTGTATATCCTGTATTACATAACGGCCGCGCCAGTTGTCATCCCATTTGATGCCGGTACCGAACGGCGTATATACACCAACACCCAGGCTGAACTTGCTTTTATAAGCCAGCGGGCCACCCACATACAGGTTGAACGGTGTATAAGTCCTGTCTTTTGATTCAGCGATATAAGTGCCGGTCGGGCTTTCTATATAGCGCGATTTAGGTACCAGGAACTGTACGCTGCCATATGCCTGTATATTCTTCAGCGCAGAAAGACCACCGGGATTGTAAAAGATTGTAGCAGCATCCCAGGGTACTGCCGTACCCGTACCGCCCATGGCCAGCTGCCTTACCCCTTGCAGGTTTAGCTGAAATGCAGCACCGAATGCCGCAGCCGAAGTCAGCAGCAACGAGCCTATTAGTAAAACTTGTTTCTTCATAAAGGAAGTTTTGGAATAATGTATTGCCTGATAATTATAAAATTGGCATTAAGATACCTCTAATAATGGTAAAATGCAATACAAGCAGGCTATTAGTTGGCGATCCCTACAGTAGTAATGCTTAATTGCACGCCCGGAATGGTAAGAAGTGGTAGGGCAGCGGCTTCCAGCGTAGCACCGGTAGTCAGTACATCGTCTAT
>CAMLKS010000001.1 GCA_946480675.1 uncultured Bacteroidota bacterium | reverse complement strand
AACTCTAGAACAGAACGCTAGAAGACTGTTTTAATTATGAATTTTTTATTCCTGGCGGCCGACCAACAAACGCCCTTCAGTTATCTGCCTATAGCTCTACAGTTAATAGTAGCGGTAGGATTTGTAGTTATGACGATAAGTGCCTCCCATTTGCTGGGCCCTAAACGTAGAACGCAGGATAAACTTATCAACTTCGAGAGTGGTATCCCTTCTGTAGGCAATGCCCGCCAGCCAATGGCTATCAAGTATTTCCTTGTAGCTATCCTTTTCGTTCTGTTCGATGTGGAGGTTATCTTCTTTTATCCATACGCTATCAACTTCAGGGAATTGGGCCAGGAAGGCTTCTTAGCCGTTATTATGTTTGTGGCATTTTTCCTTTGTGGTTTTACATACATCGTAAAGAAAGGTGCCCTGGAATGGGAAGACTAAAGTATTTGTGTGATTAAAAGAGTTGTGATTATTGAATAGTTAATACTTAGTGTAATTAAAACGAATAAAGATTATGGGACGTCCGGTTCAATATAATACGAATGTGAAATTGGCACCGATACCAGAAGGGTATTCGGGAGAGGGATTTATGGCCACATCTTTTGATAAAGCGATAGGCCTGGCTCGTAAAAACTCTTTATGGCCGTTACCGTTTGCCACATCGTGCTGCGGTATCGAGTTTATGGCTACCATGGGTGCCAACTACGACCTGGCCCGTTTCGGGTCTGAACGTATGGGCTTTACACCGCGCCAGTGCGATATGTTGCTGGTAGCAGGTACCATTGCCAAGAAAATGGCACCGATACTGCGCCAGGTATACTTACAGATGGCAGAGCCACGTTGGGTAATAGCGATAGGCGCCTGCGCATCCAGCGGTGGTATATTCGATTCTTACCCTGTGCTGCAGGGTATAGACCAGGTAATACCGGTAGATGTGTATGTATCAGGATGCCCTCCGCGCCCCGAGGCGATACTGGATGGTGTGATAAAACTTCAGGACCTGGTACAAAATGAAAGCTTGCGCCGAAGGCACAGTCCGGTGTATAAAGCACTAATGGATAGCTACGCAATACAATAGTAATGCAAAAGGCAAGGGTCAAAACCACAAACTTTTGACTTTCGACTTTTTACTTTTGACTTAGAATATGGCATTGACCAACGAAATATTAAAAGAAAAACTGACGGAAAAATTTGGCGAGGCACTTACCAATTGGGAAGAGCCATATGGTATGCTGGCTGTAACAGCACCTGCCGAAATGAACCTGAAAGTAATGCAGCATCTGTACGATGACGATAGCACTCGCTTTCGTTTTCTTACAGACCTGACAGCAGTGCACTACCCCGAAAGAAAAGGTGAAGAATTGTGTGTAGTTTATCACCTCCACAGCCTGGAAAATAATGTGCGCCTGCGTATGAAGGTATATGTGCCGATAGAAAAGCCCGATGTATTTACAGCGACACAGCTTTTTTCAGGTGCCAACTGGATGGAGCGTGAAACGTATGACAACTTCGGTGTCAATTTCGTAGGCCACCCAAATCTTACCCGCATACTGAATGTGGATGAGATGGACTACTTCCCCATGCGTAAGGAATACCGTATGGAAGACCCGACGCGTATAGATAAGGATGATGAAATGTTTGGCCGCGGTGGCACAGTAGCATAAAATAAAAACACCCGTGATGGGTGTAATAAATATTTATAACCAAACCAATAAGCCCGTTAGGGGTTTGGGGTATGACAGAACAACAAAATCATATACAACTCGCAGAAGAGTCGCTGGCCAAGCAAAGCACTACGCTGAACCTTGGTCCTACGCACCCTGCCACCCACGGTGTCTTTCAAAACATCATGGAGATAGATGGTGAAAAAGTGCTGAGCACTGTGCCTACTATCGGTTATATACACCGCGCCTTCGAAAAGATCGCTGAGCGCAGGCCATATTATCAGATTACTCCGCTTACAGACAGGCTTAACTATTGCAGCGCCCCCATCAATAACATGGGCTGGCACATGACCATAGAAAAGTTGCTGAACATCAAGACACCCAAGCGGATAGACTACATGCGTGTCATTATCATGGAGCTGGCGCGTATTGCCGACCACCTGATATGCAACTCTGTAGTAGCGGTGGATACCGGTGCCCTTACTGGCTTTACCTACGTTTTCCAATGGCGCGAACTGATATACGAGATATATGAAGAAGTGTGTGGCAGCCGCCTTACAACCAACATAGGCCGTGTAGGTGGTTTCGAGCGCAATTTCAGCAAGGTGGCATGGGAGAAGATAGACAAATTCATGGAAGGCTTTCCTAAAGTGATGCGTGAATTTGAAGCCCTGCTGAACCGTAACCGTATATTCATGGAGCGCTGCATAGGTGCCGGCCCAATAAGTGCCGAACGTGCACTGAACTACAGCATGACAGGCCCTAACCTGCGTGCTGCGGGTGTGGACTATGATGTGCGTGTGGCGCAGCCATATTCATCTTACGAAGATTTCGATTTCAAGATACCGGTGGGCACTACAGGCGATGTATATGACCGCTACATGGTGCGCAACGATGAGATCTGGGAAAGCTATAAGATAGTACAACAGGCACTGGAAAAGATAGCCAGGCTGGAACAGGAAGACCCTGCACAGAAAGATATTTTCTATGCGCCCGAGGCCGACCATTTCCACTTGCCTGCTAAAGAAGATGTGTACACGAAGATGGAAGCGCTGATATACCATTTCAAAATGATAATGGGTGAGATAGAAGTACTGCCGGGTGAAGTGTATCATGCAGTGGAAGGTGCCAATGGTGAACTGGGTTATTACCTGATAAGCGATGGCGGACGTACGCCATACAGGCTGCACTTCCGCAGGCCATGCTTCATTTATTACCAGGCATATCCTGAAATAGTAAGTGGTGGACTGCTGAGTGATGCCATCATCACCCTGAGTAGCCTGAACGTGATAGCGGGAGAACTGGATGCGTAAAAAAGCCCCTGACCCTTACAAAAGGGAAAGGTGTAGATATAACTTTAAAAAGAAAAGCCCCTTTAGGGGTTTGGGGTTATGATAAAATTTTCGGAAGAAAAACTGAATAAAGTAAAAGAGATCATGGCGCGCTACCCCGATGGGAAGCAGAAAAGTGCCCTGATACCTGTACTGCACATAGCGCAGGAAGAATTTGGCGGTTGGCTGGATGTGCCTGTTATGGACTATGTGGCCGAACTGCTGGGTATATTGCCTATCGAGGTGTACGAGGTAGCTACCTTCTACACCATGTTCAATATGAAACCGGTAGGTAAATATGTGCTGGAAGTATGCCAGACCGGCCCTTGTATGCTGAATGGCAGCGATGAGATCATAGACCACATCAAGCAGAAACTGGGCATACAGGCAGGTGAAACTACGCCCGATGGCCTGTTTACCCTGAAACCGGCAGAATGCCTGGGTGCATGTGGCTATGCGCCGATGATGCAATTGGGCAAACATTATAAAGAGTTTTTGACAAAAGGAAAAGTAGACCAGCTATTAGAAGAACTAAGGGCTGCGGCTACCAACTAAATAAGATATGGCGCTGAACCTGGATATGGAATTTATCGTATCGGCGAAGCCCGAAAAAGTAATGCAGCTATTGACAGATCCTGTGTTGCTGCGCAAGTGGAGTGGCGAGGATGCAATAGTTGAAAAAGAAGTAGGTGGCAGGTTTGAAATGTTTGGCGGCTGGGTAAAAGGTGAGATACTGAAAACCGGGAAAGACGAGCTGGCATATACGTGGAAAACAGAAGATTGGGCTGCGGATGCCAAACCGTCGCAAGTTCATTACAAACTGGCAGCACACCCCGAAGGCACCAAAGTGATATTGCATCACGAAGGATTGCCCAACGAAGATGAGCTGAAAAACCATGAGGAAAGCTGGGAAGACCAGTTTTTCGGGTTGATGGAAGAATATGTGTTAAGCACAGGCTATAAATAACCTATGCGAAACATATACATCATATTGTTGTTCTTTATTTATCATACCGCAGCTGCGCAGGATAGCGTAGCACTGGTAAAAGTCGTGGGCGACCTTAACAGCGCCCTGCAGCAAAAAGATACTGCAGAACTGAAGAAGTTATTGCACAAAAAGCTGAGCTACGGCCACTCTAACGGGTGGATAGAAAGCCGGCAAGAAGTAATGACCGATCTGCACAATGGCAAACTGGTATATAACAGTATATCACAAACCGCGCCGAATATTGTGATAGAAGGAAAAACGGCTGCCGTACGTGCCGAAGCTGACATAGATGTGGCGCTGGATGGCAAACAGGTAAAACTGAGACTGCACATATTGCAGGTGTGGGTATGGAAGGAAAAGGATAAAGAATGGAAACTGCTGAGCAGGCAGAGTACGAAGATTTAACCCCCAACCCCTGAAGGGGAGGTGGATATAAAATATTAAAAAAAGTCCCTTTAGGGATTTAGGGTTATGAAAGTATTATTAGAACATGCACATGTAGAAGGCATCCGCTACTACGATACCTACCGCAAAAACGGTGGTTATTGTGCAGTGGAAAAAGCCTTTAAGATGACGCCCGATGAGATAGTGGAAGAGGTGAAGAAAAGCGGCCTGCGTGGCCGTGGTGGTGCGGGTTTCCCTACGGGTATGAAATGGAGCTTCCTGGCAAAACCGGAAGGCGTTCCACGCCACCTGGTTTGTAATGCCGATGAATCAGAGCCCGGTACTTTTAAAGACCGCTACCTGATGGAGTTTCTGCCCCACCTGCTGATAGAAGGCCTTATCGTCAGCAGCTTTGCACTGGGTAGCAATGCTACCTATATATACATCCGTGGTGAATATGCATGGATAGTAGATATACTGGAACAAGCCATAGCCGAAGCTAAGAACAATGGTTGGCTGGGTAAGAATATACTGAACACCGGTTTCGATTGCGAGATATATGTGCAGCGCGGTGGCGGTGCCTACATCTGTGGTGAGGAAACAGCCCTGATAGAATCGCTGGAAGGTAAGCGTGGCAACCCGCGTATAAAACCACCTTTCCCCGCCATACAAGGTGTGTGGATGCGCCCTACGGTGGTAAACAACGTAGAAACACTGGCAGCTGTAGTACCTATCCTGAATATGGGTGGCGAAGCGTATGCTAAAATAGGTGTGGGTAAATCTACAGGTACCAAACTGCTTTCTGTTTGCGGTAATGTAAACAAGCCGGGTGTATACGAAATAGATATGACCCAGTCGGTAGAAGAGTTTATCTTCTCTGATGAATATTGTGGCGGTATACCTAAAGGCAAACGCCTGAAGGCTTGTATTCCCGGCGGTTCTTCCGTGCCTATAGTACCGGCCAACCTGCTGCTGAAAACAGCAAAAGGCGAAACCCGCTATATGAACTATGAGAGCCTTGCCGATGGCGGCTTTGCTACCGGTACCATGATGGGTTCGGGCGGCTTTATAGTAATGGATGAAGACCAGTGCGTAGTGCGCCATACCATGACGCTGGCGCGCTTCTACAACCACGAAAGTTGCGGACAATGCAGCCCCTGCCGCGAAGGTACCGGCTGGATGTATAAAATACTGAAGAACCTTGAGTACGGAAAAGGTAAGATGAGCGATATAGACCTGCTGTGGGATATCCAGCGCAAGATAGAGGGGAACACCATCTGTCCGCTGGGCGATGCCGCTGCATGGCCGGTAGCCGCTGCCATCCGCCATTTCCGCGATGAATTTGAATGGCATGTGCTGAACCCGGACGAATCGCAAAGAAGGAATTTTGGACTGGCGCATTATGCTGATCCTATCCATGTTCCAACTACAGCTTAGTTTTTGACTTTTGAATGTTGACTTATGTCAGAACAACCAAAATTTAAAGTAACCATCGATAATATCACGGTAGAAGTACCAGCCGGTACTACTATCCTGAATGCGGCGCGTATGATAGGCGGCGAGGTAACTCCTCCTGCCATGTGCTATTATAGTAAACTGGAAGGTAGCGGTGGTAAATGCCGTACCTGCCTGGTAGAGGTAAGCAAGGGTTCTGAAAAAGACCCGCGACCGATGCCCAAGCTGGTAGCCAGCTGCCGCACTACAGTGATGGATGGTATGGAAGTGAAAAACATCACTTCGGAAAAAGTACTAGACGCACGCAAGGGTGTGGTAGAAATGCTGCTCATAAACCATCCGCTCGATTGCCCGGTGTGCGACCAGGCCGGCGAATGCCACCTGCAAGACCTGAGCTATGAGCACGGTGCATCTGGCACGCGCTACGAGTTCGACCGCCGTACGTTTGAAAAAGAAGACATAGGCGATTATATCTCCCTGCACATGACGCGTTGCATCCTTTGCTACCGCTGTGTGTTTACGGCTGAACAGCTTACCCAAAGGCGGGAACACGGTATATTGGAACGCGGCGATCATGCCGAGATCAGTACACTACTGGGCAAATCGCTTGATAATGAATTTATTGGAAACGTAATAGATGTGTGCCCCGTGGGTGCGCTTACCGATAAAACGTTCCGTTTCAAAAACAGGGTATGGTTTACCAAGCCGGTAGATGCGCATTGCAGTTGCACCAAGTGTAGCGGTAAAGTGCGCCTGTGGATGCGTGGTGATGAGGTATTCCGCGTTACTGCTCGTAAAGATAAATGGGGTGAGGTAGAAGAGTTTATCTGTAACGATTGCCGCTTCCACCGCAAATCTGTCAGCGACTGGACGATAGAAGGCCCATCTAAGATAGACCGCCACAGCGTAATATCTCAAGGCCACTATGTAGGTACTAAAAAACAACCTGTATATATAGATAAAGTAATAGGTAAAGACCCTAAACTTTTGATGGATATACATAAAGTAAGTGATGTGAACAGGCCGGAAATAGAATTGTCTAAAATAGATGGCCCTGCCCACTCTGACGATTTTAAGAAATAGACAGGTAAAAAATTAACGAACTAATTACTTTTGCGCCATTATGCTGTTACTACAAATTGATACAGCTTTTATAATTGAAAAGATCCTGCTCATCACGGTAATACTGCTGGGTTCGCTGGGTATTGCCATGTACCTGACCTGGGCCGAACGTAAGGTAGCTGCCGTGATGCAAGACCGTATAGGCCCTGCACGCGCCGGTATTTTTGGTTTGCTGCAGCCGCTGGCCGATGGTGGTAAGCTTTTCTTTAAAGAAGAGATCATCCCCGACAGGTCTACACGTACACTATTCATCCTGGGCCCTGCCCTGGCTATGCTTACCGCGCTGATGACCAGTGCCGTAGTACCTTGGGGGCCGGATATAACGCTTGATAACGGTTCGGTTATCCGCCTGCAGGTAGCCGATATCAGTATTGGTATCCTTTTCATATTTGGTGTAGTGAGCCTTGGTGTGTACGGCGTAATGCTGGGTGGCTGGGCTTCTAACAATAAATTCTCGCTGCTGAGTAGTATCCGTGCAGCATCGCAGGCTATATCTTACGAGCTGGCTATGGGCCTGAGCCTGGTAGCGGTGCTGATGATGACCGGTTCGCTGAGCCTGCGCGAAATAGTAGAACAGCAACATGGCTTCTGGGATGGCTACTTCACCTGGAACTTCTTTAAGCAACCACTGGGTTTTCTGATATTTCTGATTTGCGCGTTTGCAGAACTGAACCGTGCACCTTTTGACCTGCCGGAGTGCGAAAGCGAATTAAATATGGGTTACCACCAGGAGTATTCATCTATGAAGCTGGGCTTCTACCTGTTTGCTGAATACATCAACCTGTTTGTAAGCTCTGCAGTTATCATCACGCTTTTCTTTGGCGGGTATAATTTCCCGTTCATGGATAAGGTAGCCGGTGCTGCTAGCCCTATAGTGTTCTCGCTGATATGTGTGTTGATATTCCTGACTAAAATAATCTGCTGTATACTGTTTTTCATGTTCATCCGCTGGACGCTGCCTCGTTTCCGTTACGATCAGCTAATGCGCCTGGGCTGGAAATCACTGATACCACTTGCCTTGTTCAACATGGTGGTCACCGGTGCTGCTATATTGTGGATATTTAAATAATTAAGGATATAGAAAGCTGTGCTGAGCAACTTCTATATGCTGCATTTTTTGGAGTTGAAATGGAAAAACTAACAAACAGGTCTGCGCCGGTAAATCGCGACCCGATGACATTCGGGGAGAAGATATACCTGCCTGCTATTGCCAAGGGCCTTAGCATGACCATAGGCCATATATTTAAAAAGAAGGCTACGGTCAGCTATCCGGAAGAAAAACGTCCGTTTAGCCCGGTGTTTCGTGGCCTGCATGTGCTGAACCGTGATGAAGAAGGCCGCGAGCGCTGCACAGCCTGTGGCCTGTGTGCCCTTGCCTGCCCTGCAGAAGCCATTACTATGGAAGCTGCTGAGCGCAAACCGGGTGAAGAGAACCTGTACCGCGAAGAGAAATACGCTGCTAAATATGAAATAAACATGCTGCGTTGCATATTCTGCGGTTATTGCGAAGAGGCCTGCCCCAAAGATGCCGTGTACCTGAGCGAAACGATAATGCCTACTAACTATACGCGTGATAGCTTTATCTATAAAAAGGAAGACCTCCTGATTCCTCACCCTAAAATGCAACAAGAAACCAAATAGTATATGAGTACGTACGAAATATTATTCTGGTTCCTGACAGTAATGGCATTGAGTTGCGCGCTGGGCGTTATCCTGAGCCGCAACCCGGTGAATAGTGTATTGTTTTTGATTGCTACCTTCTTTGCTATTTCCGGCCACTATGTATTAATGAATGCACAGTTCCTGGCTATTGTAAACATCATTGTGTATGCAGGTGCCATCATGGTACTGTTCCTCTTTGTGATAATGCTGATGAACCTGAATGCCGATACCGAACCGCAGAAGAACCGGCTGGTACAGTTTGCGGGCGTTATATCGGGTGGTGCTTTGTTTCTGGTAGTGCTGGCGGCTTTGCGCACTTCATCTGTAAACATGCTGGAGCAGTCGCCTACAGATATAGGGCTGATAAAAAACCTGGGTAAAACACTGTTTACACAGTTTGTTCTGCCTTTTGAAATAAGCAGTGTGCTCTTCCTTAGTGCAATGATTGGTGCGGTAGTTATCGGTAAAAAGGAAGAAGCGGTGAGTGAAGTAAAACAGTAATCCGTTTTTTAAAAAGAAGAAATGCCGATACAATACTATTTGTTTTTAAGTCTTGCGCTGTTTTGCATAGGCATCATGGGTACCCTGATGCGCCGCAATGCCATTATCGTATTTATGTGCATAGAGTTGATGCTGAATGCCGTAAACCTGCTGATGGTGGCCTTTTCAAAAATGTATAATGATGCCTCTGCACAGATATTCGTATTCTTTATAATGGTGGTGGCTGCAGCAGAGGTAGCAGTGGGGCTGGCCGTTATTGTGATGATGTACCGCAAGGTGCATTCGGTTGATATTAATATATTAAATAGGTTAAAACACTAAATCGTAGTAATGACTAACCTTGTTTGGCTGGTTCCTTTATTTCCGTTAATTGGCTTTTTGATTAATGGTATAGGTTGGCGTAAAATGCCAAAAGGTGCAGGCGGCGTTATCGGCAGCCTGGCCATACTGGCATCGTTTGCTGTTTCAGTGGGCATCTTTTTCGAAGTAAAAAGCAGTGGCACTTCTACGGTGGTGCACCTGTTCGATTTTATACAATCAGGTAACCTGTACATTCCATTCGCCTTCCAGGTAGATGCACTATCTTCCCTGTTCCTGCTTATCATTACAGGTATCGGTTTCCTGATACATGTGTACTCCACATCATACATGCACGATGACGAGGGTATGGTAAAGTATTTTGCTTACCTCAACCTCTTCGTATTCTCGATGCTGCTACTGGTGCTGGGTGCCAACTATCTTATTATGTTCATTGGTTGGGAAGGTGTGGGCCTTTGCTCTTACCTGCTCATCGGTTTCTGGTTCAAAAACAGGGATTACACCAATGCCGCTAAGAAAGCCTTTGTGATGAACCGTATCGGTGACCTCGGCTTCCTGGTAGGTATGCTGCTGATACTTTTCAACTACGGTACCCTTTCTTATAACGAATTCTTTGGCCAGCTGAATGGTGGTACGGTGCAGTTGTCGTCTAATATGCATAACTGGATTGCGATATGCCTGTTCATAGGTGCTATGGGTAAAAGTGCCCAGATACCTCTGTACACCTGGCTGCCCGATGCCATGGCGGGTCCTACCCCGGTATCGGCCCTCATCCACGCCGCAACGATGGTTACTGCCGGTATCTATATGATAGCGCGCAGCAATGCGCTGTATAGCCTGGCACCAATGGCGCTGAACCTGGTAGCAGTTATCGGTTTGGCTACCGCTATACTGGCAGCATCTATCGCCATCAGGCAATACGATATTAAAAAAGTACTGGCCTATTCTACGGTTAGCCAGCTGGGCTTTATATTCCTGGCGCTGGGTGTGGGTGCATATACTACGGCGGTGTTCCATGTTATGACACACGCCTTCTTTAAAGCCCTTATGTTCCTGGGTTCTGGTAGCGTTATCCATGCTATGGGTGGCGAGCAGGATATCCGAAGCATGGGTGGCCTGGGCAAGAAAATGAAGATAACCAGCATTACCTTCCTCATTGGTTGTTTGGCTATCGCAGGTATCCCGGGTTTCTCAGGTTTCTTTTCTAAAGATGAAATACTGGCTGCTACCTATGCACATAGCCCTGTAATGTATTATCTGGCATTAGGAGCTGCACTGATGACTGCATTCTATATGTTCCGCCTCTACTTCCTTACGTTCACCGGTTCTTTCCGCGGCACACACGACCAGGAACACCACCTGCACGAAAGCCCTGCGGCTATGACAATACCGTTGATAGTACTGGCCATTATGTCGGTAATAGGTGGTTATGTGGGCTTGCCGGCTGTTATCAGCGAGCATCATACATTTAATACATACCTGGCACCGGTAGTTGCCAACTTTGGCCATCATCACCTGGAGCACAGCACCGAGTGGATGCTGATGGGCCTTTCAACAGGACTGGTAATTATAATGATAATTGTAGCCTACAATGCTACTAAGAAACCAAACTTTAAAGAGAACACAGGACTTGCAAAAGTGCTGGAAAATAAATGGTATGTAGATGAGATGTATGATGCTATCATCGTACGCCCGCTGCTCGCATTGTCTTCAGCCCTCGACAGGTTTGTAGAAAAAATGGGTATCGACGGAGTGGTAAATGGTGTAGGTAAAACGGTACGCTGGGGTAGCGACAGGGTGCGCCTGTTGCAAACCGGCCAGGTGGGTTTCTACATCTTTATGATGGTGATAGGTATGACACTGTTGTTTACCATTAGTTTTTTCTGGGTTCAATAAATAATTAGATAGCACTGCAAATATTGCTTTGGCATTATGATCTTAACATTACTTATACTGGTTCCTATAGTAGCAGGTATCCTTAGCTTTCTTGCAAAAGATAGCGCAAAGGCTGTTGCCCTTATTAGTAGCATTGCTACTTTAGGACTGGCTGCTTATATCAGCGCTGCATCCTACAGTCAACCTATGGCATGGTCTATGCCATGGATACCGCGCCTGGGTGCACAACTCAGTTTATACTCAGATGGCATGGCGGCTATGCTGTGCCTGCTTACCGGCATCGTTATGCCTGTTGTCTTCATCAGCAACTGGAATAAAGAAGTAGAAAACCCCGGCGGCTTCTACGGACTGATGCTGTTGGCACAAGCCGGTATTACAGGCGTGTTCTTAGCGCACGATGCCTTATTATTCTACTTTTTTTGGGAACTGGCGCTGATACCTGTTTACTTCCTGTGTTCTATGTGGGGTGGTGAAAAGCGTATACCGGTTACCTTCAAATTCTTTGTTTATACATTCGTCGGCAGCCTTTTGATGCTGTCTGCCATCATCTTCCTGGCATTGCAAAACCCCGGTGCTAATGCTTACGGCTGGGATAATATAGTAAGTGCAGGTATGTCTTTAGACCCTGTTACGCAACAGTGGCTCTTCTGGCTCATTTTCATAGCCTTTGCTATCAAGATGCCGATATTCCCCTTCCACACCTGGCAGCCCGATACCTATGAGCAATCGCCTACTTCGGTTACCATCATCCTGAGCGCGTTGATGGTGAAAATGGGCCTGTTTTCGGTTATCCGCTGGCTGCTGCCGGTAGTACCTGAAGGCGTAGCTTTCTGGAGCAATACCATAATTATACTTTCTATCATAGGTATCATCTATGCATCTTGCATTGCTATTGTTCAAACGGACATGAAGCGCCTGATAGCATACTCGTCTATAGCGCACATGGGCCTGATGAGCGCCGCTGCTTTCTCACAAACCTCTACCGGCATGCATGGCCTGATGGTGCAGATGTTCAACCACGGCATCAATATCACCGGCATGTGGCTCATCGTTAGCATGATAGAGCAGCGCTGGGGTACCCGCGATATGACTAAGCTGGGCGGCATGGCTATATCAGCACCTAAAATGGCTATAGCCTTTGTTATTATATCATTTGCCAATATAGGATTGCCACTCACCAATGGTTTTGTGGGCGAGTTTATGCTGTTCAATGGATTGTTCCAGAGCCCTTCGCCTTACCACATCACCTACATGGTGCTGGCAGGTTTGGGTGTGATACTGGGTGCGGTATATACGCTGAACATGGTACAGAAAACCACTTATGGCAATACTGTGGGCATGACCATACAAAAAGACCTGAGTGTAAATGAATATGTGGGGCTGGCAGTTATTATAGGTATCATACTAATGCTGGGTGTATATCCTAAGCCACTGCTGGATATGACGGCTGCGGCAGCAGGTGTGATGATGCCATAAGATTGTAACGTTTGACTTTTTAATTCTTTTAATAATAATGAAGGCAATTATTGCTTCAACGGTATTTGGTGTAATACTCATGTTTACCGGGCTGATGGTAAAAGAAAAGAGATCGGTAGGTACCGTAGCTATTCTTTTACTGGCACTGTTACTGGGCGTTAACATCTGGGAACTTTCTGCTGAGGGCAACCAACCACAGACCTATTTCAACAATATGCTGCGCATAGACAGGTACGGCCTTTGGTTCAATACGCTCATGACAGGCTGTACATTGCTGTATGCTATGTTGGTGAATAAGGACATTCAGCGGGTAGGTGCCCATGTAGCCGAATACTTTGCCCTGATATGCTTTATCCTATGTGGTATCTATCTGTTAAGCAGCTACAATAGTATGCTCATGCTGTTCCTGGGTATTGAGATATTATCTATACCACAATACATACTGGCAGGTAGCGATAAGCGCAACCTGAAAAGCAGTGAAGCCTCATTGAAATACCTGTTGATGGGTTCATTCTCTACCGGTATCCTGCTGATGGGCATTACGCTGTTGTATGGTGCCACCGGTACTTTCAATATTATTGGATTCACTTTCCTGCAAGATGACTTGCTGAGTCCAACTGCATTGGCAGGCATTATATTCCTGATGATAGCCTTAGGTTTTAAAGTATCTGCAGCACCTATGCATATGTGGACACCGGATGTATATGATGGTGCGCCTACACCGTTCACAGCTTTTATGGCTACTGTAGTGAAGGCAGGCATATTCGTAGCTTTCATGAAGTTATTCTCCGTTGGTTTCGGTGCGCTGAGCAGCCATTGGATGCTGGTACTGGCCATCGTTACTGCGGCAACACTGCTGGTTGGTAACATTACAGCCGTTTTCCAGCAAAGTGTAAAGCGTATGCTGGCCTATTCATCTATTGCACAGGCAGGCTTCATGCTCTTTGCCATATTGGCGGTAAATGCCACGGCATGGCAGGGTATGATAGTATATGCGGTAGCATACAGCGTAGCTACGATAGGGCTGTTTGCCGTATTGCTGAAACTGAAAGATTATACATATGATGGTTTCAATGGCCTGGCTAAAAAGCAACCATTGCTGGCAGGCGTTACCGCCATCTTCATATTCTCGTTGGCGGGTATACCACTTACAGGCGGCTTTATGGCAAAATACATGGTGCTGCAGGCTGCACTTGAGCAAGGCCAGCTGATGTGGCTGGTGATATTTGCCCTGCTGATGGCAGCCGTAAGTGCTTATTACTACTTCCGTGTTATCATTGCTATGTACTTCAAGCAGGGCAATCCTGAATTGAATAGTGAAGTTACAGGGTCCGATAAACTACTGCTTATTGTTACCGGCATTATCGTTTTCATACTGGGCATCGCACCCCAGGTAGTTATCGCAGGTATTTAAAAACATACAATGTTTTCTTAAAATGCCCTGTTACGGGGCATTTTGTGTGTATACCTTCCGTATAGCCGTACCTTTGCGTTCGAAACGTACAAGGTTTTTACCCACACCTGTGCATTACTTTTCGGGTAATAAAGGGTAAGCTGTACTATTTTCGATGTGTACCTGAAACGGAGTTTATATGGATATCGAACAACTCATGCCACACGTAGAAGCGCTGATATTTGCCAGCGAACGTCCTATCACTATGATGGAGATGACCGAAATGCTGGGCCAGGCTTTGGAAGAACAAATAGAAGGTGACCGCATAGCTACATGCATAGATGCCATCCGCGAAAAATACGAAGCAGCATATTACCCTTTCCAGTTGCGTGAAGCAGGTGGTGGATACCAGTTCCTCACTAAAAAGGCATATCACAAAACCGTATTGCAGCTGAATGGTGATAAACACATCAAAAAGCTATCGACAGCAGCAATGGAAACATTGGCCATCATAGCGTACAAGCAGCCGATTACTAAAACAGAGATAGAATTTATACGTGGCGTAAGTGCCGACTATTCCATCCAAAAACTACTGGAAAAAGAACTGATAGTGATAGCCGGGCGCAACGAGAATATGGTAGGCAAACCACTTACCTACACTACGTCCAAAAATTTTATGGACTATCTGGGTATCAATAACTCCGGCGAGTTGCCACAACTGAAAGACATTACTAACATCGATATAGTGCTGCCAACTAGTGGTAGTGAAGCCATACCTGAAGGTGATTCACAATTGCTGGTATCTCCTGATGGCAGCATTATTGATGAAGAGATTGCTGAATAGAATTGATTAAATTGTTACTAATCCCGCACTACCCAAGTGCGGGATTTTTTTATTGCATTAATACTCAAATTCCCTAAAATAAAAGGCTTACCAATAGCAAATGAGCTAATTTTGCGCAAAAATTGAGCGCATGAATACTCCCAAGGCTATTGCCGTTTTTCTTTTTATGATTATGATGGCAGCACAACCACTGGCTGCTAAAGATAAAAGTGATAAGAAGACAGTAAAGCAGTTGAAAGAAGACATAAGCTACCTTGCATCCGATGAACTGGAAGGCAGGCGTACTGGTAGCGCAGGTGAGCAAAAAGCGGTTGATTTTATCATAGCCAGGTATCAGAAGCTGGGTATTAAAGCCTATGAGAAAGACTATCGCCATTCATTTGCTTTTGTAAATGGCAAGGAGATACTGCCTGCTACGATGATACGAGTAGCGGGTAATACAGTTACCAATCGCGATGAAGCTTTTCCTGCACCTTTTAGTGCTATAAACAAGAAGGTAAAAGGTGAAGTGATACCGGGGGTATATGAGCATGGCAACATATGGATGATACCTTTGTTTGCCGATAAAGATGAGGCTGCAGATGCACACTTCGATTGGGAAAAATTCACTTTTGAACGCGCTAAAGATGCTGCCAAACAAGGCGCTATAGCGGTATTGTTTTACGATAGCTACGGTGCCAAATTCCCACCCGAATTTCTTCCGAAATCAGAATACGAAAGCCTGGATATACCGGTAGCTATACTTACTAATAAAGGTTATGAGTCATACATCCGCCGTACAGATAACAATGTGGTACTGGAAATGAATATAGCACTGAAGAAAATAGAAATGACGGGTACCAATGTAGCAGCTTTTATAGACAACGGCGCCAAATATACAGTGGTGCTGGGTGCGCATTTGGATCACTTAGGCTACGGGGAAGATGGTAATAGCCTGAATGCTAAAAAAGACAGGCAGATACACAATGGTGCCGATGATAACGCGAGCGGCACGGCTGCACTAATGCAATTGGCTGGCTGGATAAAAGATGCAAAGCTAAAAAAGTATAACTATCTGTTTCTGCATTTCTCGGGTGAAGAATTGGGCCTTTTAGGGTCTAAAGCTATTGTGAAAGATGCGGCATTGGATAGCAATAAGATAGCCTACATGATAAATATGGATATGCTGGGCAGGCTCAATGACAGCACCCATGCATTGACGGTAGGTGGCGTGGGCACCTCGCCTGTATGGGGCACGGTCATAGATAAGAAAGACCCCAGGTTCCGTATCAGTTTTGATAGTGCAGGCGTAGGCCCTTCCGACCATACTTCTTTTTACCATCACGGGGTGCCGGTACTGTTCTTCTTTACAGGCCTGCATACCGACTATCACAAGCCAAGCGATGATGCAGATAAGATTAACTACAAGGGTGAGGCTATGGTAATAAATTACATTTATAACGTAGTAGCAAAAATGGAAAAGCTGCCGAAGCCTTCATTCACAACAACCAAGCAGTCTACCGTTGGCAAGGTGCGCTTTAAAGTAACGCTAGGTATCATGCCCGACTATTCATACCAGGAAGGAGGCGTAAAAGTAGATGGCGTTACCGAAGGGAAACCGGCTATAGCAGCTGGGGTAAAAGCAGGGGATATTATCACACAGCTAGGAGAATATAAAATAAACGGTATGCAAAGCTATATGGAAGCCTTAGGCAAATTTGCAGCCGGTGATAAAACGCAGGTTACCATCAAGCGGGATGGCAAGGAAATGAAACTACCGATAGAATTTAAATAAAAGAAGGCTGGTTATGACCAGCCTTCTTTTATACACAGAGTTTGTTTTTACTGTTTATTCGCCTCTATGTGAAGCTTGATATTTACTTCCGGGCGGATGAATTTATCGCCCAGCGATTTATCATTACCATACACAATACCCCACTGCGTGCGGTCGATGTTGAAGTCGGCGTCTGCAATTAGGCTATTGCCATTCATGCTTACTTTCGCTGGGAAAGTCACACTCTTGGTGCTATCCTTCAGGGTTAGATTACCTGTAACCGTATGGGTCGCATCTTTCATTACCAGGTCTTTAGGATCAGTAGCAACACCCGCGGCTACACTCGTTATTTCAAACGTAGCATTCGGATATTTGGTCACATCAAAAAAGTCGCCGCTTTTCAGGTGGCCTTGCAGCTTTTCATTGCCTTCACCACCATCCAGCACTTTCAGGTTGGCCATATCAATATCAAAACGGCCCCCTGTTATGTTATAATCTGCAACACTAAGTGTGCCGGTAGAAATGGGGAAGATACCATCATGTTTCCCCACCGGTTTGGTGCCTATCCACGATAAAGTACTTTTTTGATTGTCTACTGCAAAGTTGGTTCCCGTAGGTGCTTCCTGCACCTGTTGCGCTTCTGCTGTTTGTGCTTCATCAGCCTTAGGCGCATCATTGCAGGCCGCAGTTGACACCAATGAAAGGACAATAATACTTTTCAGAATGTGTTTCATACGAGTCAATATTTAGGTTAAACTTCTTAAACTAAGTAAATTGCAGGGTGAATATGAAAAAAATCGCACCACGAGAGCTAAAAGAATGGTTGGCAGAGAAGAGACCTTTCGTTTTGATAGACGTGCGTGAAACATGGGAAAGGGAATTGTTTAATATCGGCGGCCTTCACATACCGCTGGGCGATGTGATGCATCGCCGGAATGAAATACCTGTAGATATTGCTACGGTAGTCTATTGTGAAAAGGGCATCCGCAGTTCTATCATCATACAAAGACTGGAAGGCATAGGCTTTAATAACCTGTATAACCTGAGCGGCGGTATGAGCGAATGGAAGAAAACAGCAGCAGCTACTTTATAAGTTCTAGTTCACCGCCTTGTTTTGTCACTTTTAAATGGTGCATGCCACCCAATGTTAGTGTAAAGTTTATTTCCTGGTGCCCTACAGGGAAGTTGAAACACACAGGGTAGTCATACTCCTTCACCTTATCCCATATTATTTCATTTACTGTTTGCCCGAAAGGACGTTCTGTATCCTGCACATCGGTAAAGCCCCCAACTATTAATGCTGCCAGTTTATCCAGCTTGCCTGCCCGTTTCAGGTTTAACAGCAGTCTGTCGGTATTATAGAGGTATTCACCAATATCTTCAATGAAGAGTATTTTGCCATCTGTATCTACCTCGGATGCCGAACCGGTAAGATGCGCGAGTATGGCAAGGTTACCACCAGTTAATACCGCAGTAGCTTCGCCGGTACGGTTATATTCTGAAGGTATGGTTTGGTAGCTTAATGGTTTGCCCGCAATGGCATCAAAGAAGTTGAGCATGTGCGGTTGTGTTATGGTGTCGGGTTTGAAGGCACCGCACATAGGGCTGTGCATCGTTGCAATACCAAAGTTGTTCAGGATATGGCTGTGCAGTACGGTAATATCACTAAAACCGCATATCCACTTAGGGCTTTGCTGAAACTTTGTAAAGTCCAGCTCATCTATGATACGGCTCATGCCATAACCACCGCGGCCCATCAGTATAGCATGAATGCTGCTATCGTCCAGCATACACTGCAGGTCCTTACGGCGGGCTTCGTCATTACCTGAAAAGTAATAATGCTCGCTACCCACAGTATCGCCTATCACTACCTCATAACCCATGTTGCGCAGTGTTTCCACCGCATAGCTAACCCTATCGTGCGAAACAAAACCTGCCGGGCAGGTAATACCTATTACAGAACCTTTTTGAAGGTATGGAGGATGTATCATATAGCTGCTGAAATGCCTATGTAAATATAATCTTCCCGTATCTCTACAGGATAAGTTTTCAGTTTATAACCTTCCCCACTGGTATTGCGTCCATTCGCGGGGTCGAAGCGGTATTTGTGCATCGGGCATACAATACGCCCTTGTATATCCAGCCAGCCTTCACACAACGGTGCACTGGCGTGCGGGCAGGTAGCTGCAAAAGCAAAGAGTTCGGTACCGCGTTTTAATAAGCCTATGCGTTTACCCGCAAGCGTTATTTCCTGCAGAGTATTATCCTGCAATGCACTGAACATTGGATCATCTGCCTTGTGCCAATCGTATAACATAGTTACCTGCGTGCTGCAAAAAAATCTTTCATAAGTTGGGCACATTCATCGGCCATAATGCCATGTACCAATTCTGTTTTAGGATGGAAGGGCCAATTTTCGCCCGTAGTCTTTTTATAGCCATTCTTCACATCGGTAGCGCCATATACTATGCGTTTCAGTTTAGACCAATACATGGCACCGCAACACATAAGGCAGGGTTCCAACGTTACATATAGCGTAGCTTCGGTAAGATATTTACTACCTAATTGATTGAATGCAGAGGTAAGCGCTATCATCTCTGCATGTGCGGTGCTGTCATTCAGTTGTTCTACCTGGTTGTGCCCGCGGGAAATGATCTTGGTATCCCATACCACTACTGCACCCACAGGTATCTCGCCGGCATCATATGCCAGTTGTGCCTGTCGCAGTGCTTCGCGCATAAAATATGCATCGTCAAACATCATGCATCAAAGATAGGCCAGCTATTCTTTATTTTTTGTGTCCATAACTATAGTTACAGGGCCATCATTTACCAATGCTACCTTCATATCCGCACCAAATGTGCCTGTGGCTACAGGCTTGCCCGTCAGTTGCAGCATATAGCTAATAAAATGCTCGTATAAAGGAATAGCCTGTTCCGGCCGTGCAGCTTTGATAAAGGAAGGGCGGTAGCCTTTCTTATAAGAGGCATGCAGCGTAAACTGGCTCACCACCAGCACCTCGCCATCTATATCAGCTATGCTTTTATTCATCAACCCCGCTTCATCGCTGAATACACGCAACTGTGCTATTTTATTACAAAGCCATTCAGCATCTTCCTGCGTATCTGCAGTCTCTATACCCAGCAGTACCATAAAGCCCTGCCCGATGACCGACTTCATTTCTCCATGTATGGTAACGCTGGCGGTAGATACCCTTTGAATGACTGCACGCATAGTGTTTCATCTGTTTGATGCTAAACTAAGGAGTTTACTGCAATAAGCTAACTTTGCACTTTCCTTTTCAAAAAGGAGCAGAGCATGTATAACATTAATGAAACAATAGTAGCGCTGGCCACGCCGCCGGGTATAGGTGCGATAGGTGTGATAAGGCTGAGTGGCGAAAAAGCGATAGCTATTACAGATAAAATATTCAAAGGCAAAAAACTGGCCAACCAACCAAGCCATACCCTGCATTTTGGCAGGATAATGAATGGCGATACAGAACTGGACGAGGTGGTAGTGAGCCTGTATAAAGCTCCTAAAAGTTATACGGGTGAAGATGTGGTAGAAATAAGCGGACACGGGTCTCAATACATACTGGAGCAAATCATCAACCTGTGCATAGCCAATGGTGCACATATGGCAAAGGCGGGTGAGTTTACCCAGCGTGCTTTCCTGAATGGTAAGCTGGACCTGGCGCAGGCAGAAGCAGTAGCAGATTTGATAGCATCCCAATCGGGGGCAGCACAGCAGGCGGCTATGCACAACCTGCGTGGTGGCTTTAGCGAAGAGCTGAAAGAAATGCGTGAGCAACTGATACAGTTCAGTGCGCTGATAGAGCTGGAGCTTGACTTTAGCCAGGAGGATGTGGAGTTTGCAGATCGCACTCAGTTTTATAAACGAATAGATGAAATGCAACATATTGCACAGCGTCTTTCCGATTCCTTTAAGCTGGGCAACGTGATACGCAATGGTGTAAGTGTAGCCATAATAGGCAAGCCGAATGCAGGCAAGAGTACGCTGCTGAATGCCCTGCTGAATGAAGAGCGAGCCATAGTGAGCGATATCGCCGGTACTACGCGCGATACGATAGAAGAAACACTGAATATAAATGGTGTACTTTTTCGCCTGATAGATACGGCTGGTATACGCGAACACACCAGCGATGTGATAGAAAGCATAGGCGTACAGCGCAGTATGGATACCATGAAGCGTGCCGATGTGGTAGTGTACTTATATGATGTGAACACGACTACCGCTGAAGAAGTGAAAGAACAAGTTGCCGTTTTTGAAAAAGAGGGTATTAAATACCTGCTGGTGGGTAATAAGATAGATACATACACGCAGAAGACCTATGATGGCGTGATATACATATCTGCCAAAAACAAAGACAATGTGCAGCAGTTGAAAAATGCACTGTTCACAAAAGTAGTAGCGGGCGAGATAAATACAGAAGAAACTATCATCACTAATGCACGTCACTATGCCTCTCTACAGGAAGTACTGAAATCATTAGCAGATATAAAAGCCGGTTTGGATAATCACATAGCCAGCGATCTGGTGGCGTTGGATATCCGCAGATGCTTGTTTTACCTGGGTGAAATAACCGGTGAAGTCACTACGGAAGATAAGCTTGATTATATATTTAGTAAATTTTGTATCGGAAAGTAACCACTACATAATTAGTAAATACAAAAGATACAAGAATGATGTGTAGAGCCCTATTTATAGGGCTTTTTTTTTGTTCTGTACTGATTGTTGTTTTGTGATGTTTGCTATTTATTTTGTACCTTTTTGTATCTTTATTGTACCTCACGGTACAGATTTGTACCTGAAGGGTTGAGAAGAGAAATAATTGCACTTATTGCTACTTAAATACACTTAATGACATCTAAAGCTATTTAATAGTGAGTTCTAATATTCGGATAACAAAGGTTTGCCAATACTGTAATATGGAGTTTGAAGCTCGTAAAACGACTTCAAAGACCTGTTCTGACCATTGCGCTAAAATGAACTATAAAGCCAAACAAAGGGCTATGAAGATTGATGCTGCAATACAGGAAACCCAAACAATCAAACAAAAACCTGTTGAAGATTTAAAAGCAAAGGAATTTTTAACGGTGAAAGATGTATCCAAGTTGCTCAACTGTTCAATCAGGACAGCATACTATTTAATTGAGAGGGGATATATAAAGGCAGTAAACCTATCAGAAAGAAAAACCCTGATTAAACGCTCTGAAATAGATAAAATGTTTGTGTAATGGCTACTAAAGTAACATTGAGGCAGAAGGCAATAACGGGGGGTAGGCATACCCTGTACTTAGACTTTTACCCTGCCATACCTAACCCTGGCAGCGGTAAACTAACACGCAGGGAGTTTTTAAGTTTGTATATATATGACAAAGCAAAAACGCCAATAGATAAAACACACAATAAAGAAACGTTAGAGCTTGCTGAAAACATAAGGGCTAAGAGGCAATTAGAAATACAAAGAGGCGAATTTGGTTTTCTTTCGGATAGTAAACGAAAGGCTGATTTTATTGCTTATTGCGAAACATTGGCAAATAAGCGCAAAGGCAGTAATTCAGATAACTGGGCATCAGCGCTTAATTATCTAAAAGATTTCACTGGAGGCACACTACGCTTTTCAGACCTGAATGAGAATATATTGGAACAATTTAAAGACTATCTCCTTAATGCTAACACAAAACGCAGTACAAAGGTTACGCTTTCACAAAATTCTGCCTTGTCATACTTCAGCAAAATAAAGGCAGCTTTGAAGCAAGCCTACAAAGACGGACATTTAGATACCGATTTGGGACGGCAAATAGAAGGGCTGAAACCAGCAGAAACGCAGCGGCAGTTTTTGACTATTGAGGAATTGAACGCACTTGCAAAAGCTACCTGTATAATGCCATTGTTAAAAGAGGCAGCACTATTCAGCGCACTAACTGGGCTCAGGTTCTCAGACATTAGCAAACTGAAATGGGGCGAGGTGTATTATAGTGAACAACAAGGCTATTCCATTAGGTTTACCCAGCAAAAAACGAAAGGAGTAGAAACCTTGCCAATATCAAAACAGGCGGCCGAATTGTTGGGAACACGAGGCAACCCTGAGGATACAATATTTGAAGGGCTGAAATATTCTGCTCATACCAATAATCACCTTACAAAGTGGGTAGCAAAGGCAGGGATTACAAAAGATATTACCTTCCATTGTTTCAGACATACCTATGCAACATTGCAACTAAGTAATGGCACTGATATATATATACAGTATCAAAGATGCTGGGGCATAAAGAATTAAAAACTACCCAGGTATATGCCAAAATAATTGACCAAACAAAAAGGGACGCAGCCGATAAGATAAAACTGGATTTATAAAATATAGCTGACGATAAACTATTATCTTTTTATAACAGTAGGATGTAAAATATTTTCATAGTGATAGGGTTTATAGGGGCTGACCAGTTTTCAGGTCGGCTTTTTATTTGGGCTTACCGCTTCCAAATGACTTAGAGCACTCTTTGCTGGGCTGCTTGTCGCCTTGCATCACGATTTACGACGCTATTTATACATTAGCACAAGTACAGACAGGGGGTATTGAGAAACCAGCTACAATCATCCAGGGGCAAGGCTCTCGGCCAATGACAAAAGAAAGCTGTCAAATAAGGGGAAAGCGAAAGCAGATAACCCAGGCATTGGCAATGAACCTGATGTTGATAGCCAAGCAAAAAGGTAATAAGGATTTGGTAAAACGGTTTAGAAACACCTATTACTGCCAGAACCGAATAGTTACCCATGATGGTAAGATATTCAGCAAATATTGCAAGAATCGTTTTTGTACCGTATGCAGTAGCAACCGCAAAGCTCAATTGATAAATGACTTACGGCCAGTTATTGCTTGCTGGGAAAGCCCTTACTTTGTTACCCTAACTGTCGCCAACTGTAAAGCACAATACCTGAAGCGGAAGATAAGGAAAATGTATGCTGTGC